>JAHIPI010000085.1 GCA_018894435.1 Candidatus Omnitrophota bacterium
ACCTATAATATGAAGGACGCGGTCAACATTACTGGTGTGACGCGTGAGAAAATCATTTATAAACCACTTCACTTTGCCTGCCATAGCACCCCCTGTTTTGTTCCTCTTTTTTCGAATTCTTTTTTGATCGCGTCTATTACTTCAGATTTTCTGTTGATCCACTTTGGCGCTACAAGAAAATCCGTATTAGCGTCCGAGACCAGTCTGAAGACGACGCACTTGGGATCCGTCACCTCAAGAAAATCGCAGACCGTCTGCACATATTCCTGAAAAGGTAAAAGGTGTATCTTGCCTTCTTTGTGATATTTTTCCAGCTTTGTCCCTTTTAAGACATGCAGGATGTGCAGCTTTATGCCAGAGACGGGCAGGCCCGCTATCTTCTTCGCCGTCTGTACCATGTCTTCGCGCGTCTCGCCCGGAAGCCCCAGTATAACATGTGCGCCGACTTTTATGCCTTTTTTTGCCGTCAGAGAGACCGCTTCCACAAAATCGTGGAATGTATGTCGCCTGTTTATAAATTTAAGGGTTCTGTCGTGCGAGCTCTGCAGGCCGTATTCAATCCACACTTCATAATCCTTAGAATAAGATTTTATCAGCTCAAGCTTTTTATCGTCAACACAATCCGGCCGCGTCGATACGTAGAGGCCGACAATGCCGGGAAAATCTTTTATCGCATCGTATGCCTTTTTCAATTGCGAATGCGGCCCGTATGTACCGGATGCATTCTGAAAATATGCGATGAATTTTCCGGCCTTATACCGACGCTTTGCGTAATCTATGGCCTTCTCAAGCTGCTTTTTTAAGGGGAGGCGCATATCCGGGAAGTGAGAAAATCCTTTTTCATTGCAATATATGCAGCCCTCCGTATCAATTTTGCCGTCGCGCGTGGGGCAGGTAAAGCCGGCGTTCAGGCTCAGGCGCTGTACGCGCGTGCCGTATTTTTGCTGTAAGTAATCGTTAAATGAGTAGTAGTATTGTTCCATAATTAAGCGTGCAGCCGCACCATTAAAAGCGAAAGCGCGGCGGGCGTTACCCCTGATATTCGCGACGCCTGGCCCAGCGAATAGGGCCTCGCCCTCTCGAGCTTTTCTCTTATTTCGTTAGAGAGGCCCCTTACAGAAGCATAGTCAAACCTCTCCGGTATCTTTACGTGGTCTATTTTATCAAATTTCTTTACGCTGGCAAGCTCTCTTTTAATGTACCCGCTGTATTTCATATCAACTTCTACCTGCACCTTCTCGTAATAAGAAAGGCGCGGAAGCATGCTATTCGTTTTCAATATATCGTCGTATCCAACGTGGCTCTGCTTCAAAATGCGGTCCAGTTTAGCTGAACAAAGGGCCTTCTCGGCCTCTTTTATCATCTTTTCCCTTTCCTTCATCGCCGAATACGCTTCCTCGTTTACAAGGCCAAGCTGTTTCCCTATTCCCATAAGCCGGCGGTCAGCATTATCCTCTCTTATCAAGAGCCTATATTCCACTCGCGAAGTGAACATTCGGTAAGGCTCGCTGGTACCTTTTGTAACTAAATCATCTATGAGGACGCCTATATATGCCTCGGACCTCTTTAAGATGAGCGGAGTCATCTTCTTTATTTTAAGCGCCGCGTTTACGCCGGCCATAAACCCGAGCGCCGCCGCTTCTTCGTAGCCGGTAGTGCCGTTTATCTGGCCCGCCAGATAAAGCCCGCTTACAGCTTTTGTCTCAAGCGTTGGATAAAGTTCTGTGGGATCGACAAAATCATATTCTATGCCGTAGCCCGGCTTATTTATCTTTGCCTTCTCAAGCCCCTCTATGCTGTGGACAATCCTCTCCTGCACGTCCTCGGGCAGGCTTGTGGAGATGCCGTTCGGATAATATTCATCCGTACGGAGCCCCTCCGGCTCAAGAAATATCGTATGGGAATCTCTCTCGGCAAACCGGACTATTTTGTCCTCTATGGAAGGGCAATAGCGGACACCCGTCGATTTTATCTTGCCGGTATATAGGGGCGAGCGGTCAAGATTGTCTTTGATTATCTTGTGGGTCTTTTTGTTGGTGCGCGTTATATAACAGGGCATCTGGGCAAGAGTGATATCTTTCGTGGAAAAAGAAAACGGTATGATATCCTTATCGCCGCGCTGTTCTGTAAGCGCCGAAAAATCTATCGTCTTTCCGTCGAGGCGCGGCGTTGTGCCCGTCTTTAACCTGCCGAGCTTCAGGCCGAGTTTTTTGAGACCGCGTGAAAGGCGCGCGCACGCCTCTTCATTCATCCTTCCGCCGGCGAAATGCTTAAGGCCTATATGTATCACGCCGTTAAGAAAAGTGCCTGTGGTCAAAATGACGGCGGAAGAACTTATTTTTTTGCCGTCTTTCAGGATAATGCCCTTCGCCGCGCCGCCCTTTACGATTAAATCTACCGCCTCGCCTTCGGTGACTTCCAGCGCTTCCGTATTCAAAATACGGTTTCGCATGTAATTATTATATGCCGCGCGGTCGGTTTGCGCGCGGGAGGAGCGCGCCGCGTATCCTTTGGAAGAATTAAGCATCCGGAATTGGATGGCGTTTTCATCGGCTGCCTTGGCCATTTCGCCGCCGAGCGAGTCTATCTCTTTGACAAGCTGGCCTTTGCCTACCCCGCCGATGGCGGGATTGCAGGACATAAAACCTATTTTGTCTATGTGAAGCGTTATAAGGAGCGTCTCAAGGCCCATTCTTGCTGAAGCGGACGCCGCTTCGCATCCCGCGTGCCCGCCGCCTACTACAATTACGTCAAAATCATTCTTCATACAGAAGCTTTTCTCTGATTGAATCCGTAACTTTCCTGCCGCATAAGAGATCTATTATTCTTAGAGCAAATGCCATGGCAGTCGCAGGCCCTTTACTGGTAATGATGTTACCATCAAGAACGACGTTCTGGTCGACATAGATGGCCTTTTTCCCGAGCATCTCTTCGCATCCGAAGTAACATGTCGCTTTTTTACCGTCAAGTATTCCCATGGGCGCAAGCACGTAAGCCGGAGCGGCGCATATAGCGGCGACGATATTGCCTTTCTTGTGGACCTCTCTTACCAGAGAAACAACCTTTGGTGTCTTAAATAGATTTTGTACTCCCGGCATACCTCCCGGAAGAACTATGGCGTCCGGCAAATCGTTGTAGGAATTTATTTCGACGTCAGCGCTTATTCCGATGCCGTGAGAACCCTTTATAATCATTCCGCCGACTCCCACTACCTTTATCTCCTGGTCAGCTCTTCGCAATATATCTATACACGTTACCGCCTCTATCTCCTCAAAACCGTCAGCAAGCAAAACCGCTATTTTCTTTTTCATATCAATACCCCTGGAAGTTTTCCGTAATTACGCGCTCTGCCGGCAGCGCCAGCTCTTCGGTGATGATCTTTTTCATCGCCGCTACCATAGCCGGCGGCCCGCATATGTAAAATTTTCTATCTTTGTAATCGGGGACTTCTTCTTTGATGATATCCTTATTTATAAGTCCTGTCCTGCTATCGAATCCCCGATCCGGTTCGTGCAAAACGTGTACGACTTTTAGCCCGGAATACTGCCGAGCCATTTCCGCGAAATCATCCTTAAAAACGATGTCTTTTAACGACTGGTTGCCGTATAAAAGGGTTATAGCCGTATCCAGCTTGTTATCGACGGCATATTTGCAAATACTCCTTATGGGCGTGATGCCTATGCCGCCGGAGAGAAAGGCGATCTTATCTTTCGCATCCTCGAGCGTAAAATTGCCCATAGGGTACTGCACTTTTACCGGATCGCCCGGCTGTAGGTTATCCAGCTCTTTTGAAAAGGTGCTTTCGGTCAACTTTTTAGTAAATTCCATGTATCCTTTTTCAGTCGGAGAGTTCGATATAGAGAGACATCTTTTGAGCTCGGGGTTTCCGTGGAGCATAACGACCATAAATTGCCCGGCCTTAAAATCGGCATCTGAAACTTCCAGCCGCGCGCTTTTAACATTATGCGTCCTTTGTATTACTTCCTTAACGCGGGTTTTTATCTCTTTTGGCATAATTACCTCTGGTAAAGATTTTTCTACACACCTTCCGGTAGATATAGTATAATTTAGTAAAAAGGAGCCGCTATGAAAAAGATTCTGACCGTATTTTCCATTTTAGCCCTTCTTGCGGGAACTTACCTTTTTCCATTCTCAAATGCGTCATCCCAGGAAACAAAAGGCCTATCCCAGGATAATGGTATTATACTCTTTATGCAGGGTGATGTAAAAGTAAAATCTGAAAAATCAGATGCCTGGCTTGATGCCAAGAAAGGGATGATCCTTTTAAAAGGCGATAGTCTAAAAACCGGCCCGGATTCATGGGCCGAAATAGGATTTGGCAAGGATTTTGCCAACTCCGTAAGAGTGCAGGAGAATACTCATGTAATATTTACCGACCTTGGCGCCACAAAGATAAATCTTATACAAGGGGAACTCCGTTCGCTTGTGGAAAAATTGAGCAAAAACAGAATATTTGAGATAAAGACGGCTGTCTCTGTATGCGGCGTAAGGGGAACGGGTTGGGATATGGTGACAAACGGCAAAACCGCCGAGGCCTACGTGTATGAAAATATCGTATTTTTCTCCGGTTTGGGCCAGGGGCTAAGCAGCGAAAGCGTTATATTGGACGCCGGTAAGATGGGCATCCTATCGGACCCCCAAAAGGCGATTGCCATAGAAGACCTGCCTGTCGAAAAAATGTACGACTGGCAAAAGTGGAAAAAAGATTTTATCGAAAGAAGGGGCGCCGGGACCGGCCCGTCACCGCAAGACCGCGCCAGTTCCGCCGAAGAAGTGCAGGCGGCCACTGAGGCGGGGATGGAAAAAGTGAAACCGGTTATCTCTGATATAAATGACGAAAGGGATATCGATAGAAGGCTTGAATCCGAAACAACGACAAATCACGGTTACGAATGATGAAACGACTATCGGCAATCATATTTATAAGCATGATCTTACACGGCTCATCTATTTTTGCCTTGAGCGACGTGGAACTGCGGTATCCTACTGTCGAAATTGCAAAAGACGAAGAGGCGCTGACGGCTGTTCGAAAAGCGGCTCAAAAACCCAGTATCAACATGTCGGCTTCCTTACTATTCGGCTACGATGACAACGCGAGATTGGATCATTACGACGGTGTCGGCAGCATGTTTTTCCAGGAGGCGGTAGGGATAAGCGGTAAATATCCCATAAACGATACCCTCGCCATAAGAGGGTCATACGACCTTACTTCTATAAACTACTTCAGGACTTCCGATACAAACCTCATGGATAATCTCTTTGACGTAGGTATAGACAAAAAGATAGCCGATAATATCACATGGTCCCTTGATTACCGGCCGGATATTGTGGACCTCCCCCACAACGAATTGGGCAAATATACGGAACATTTATTCGAGACCTCTTTAAGGCACGATATATCTAAACGCATATACCAAAAAATAACCTACGGGCTTTCTACGAAGCATTATCCTAAATGGCCGATAAGAAATAACGGCGGGGTATTCAAATTTGGCAAGAGAAACGATTTAAGGAATACCGTCACCCACAGACTTGGGCTTTACCTTACGGACAATATATTTTTAAAAGAAGAGAACGAATTCTACTACAATTATTCGAACGAACAGTATCTGGAATATTACGACTGCACCTCATTCATCACAAGGACGACGCTTATCCATTTTACGACGAAAAAACTGTACGAGGTTGCGAACTTTTCCTATCAATATACCCCCTACACCAAACGCACCATCTCCGATGAGCAGGAAAAACAGCGCGACAATATTTTTACGTTCGGGGGGTCCATATTTTACGATTTCACTACAAATGTGACGGTAGGCACTAACTTTAATTACAAAAAGAGTTTTTCGAACGAGGGTGTCAACAACTACTACGATTTCATCGTATCAAGCGGCATATACTGCAGATTTTAAAGCATCTTTTCTCTCTGTTTCTCTATCTCCCTCTTCTGGACCATATCGAGATATGCGTCTACTTCGGCCATGTTCCGGAATATATTCTGGGACGGCAGGGCCTTCATGACCTCGAATACCTTTTTGATTTGCGGCTGCAAGCTTACAATAATAAGCGAGCCGTTATTTCCCTCGACGATCTTCTTCGCCTGGAATATCACCGAAAGGCCGGCCGAGCTTATATAATCGACGTATTCCATATCCAGGATTATCAGCTTTGTGGAAGATAAAAGAATAGGCTTTATCTTCTTGTCAAGAATCGTATATGTGTCGGAATCTATACGGCCCTTGGCCTTGACCAAATATACGCCCTCTACTATGCTCTTCACCTTCTTTTCTACGCTTACAAATAACGTCTTATCGCCTTCCATCATAAATGCCCTCCAGTCCCTTGATCCCAATGTAAGTCCCACTTTGGCCCGCCCGGGCCTACCGGGATGCGCTCTTTCTCTATCTTTTTGTCCTCATCTTCGTCTTTTTCTACCTTCTTTATCCGGTACTTACTTACAGTAAAAGTATCCTGCTCTGTCCTTATGGTGACGTTATCTGCATCTATTCCTACGATTTCGCCCTCTATTTCTGTGCCATCCACGAGGAATATGAGATCGCAATAGGCTGCGGAACAAAAAACAAAAACGATGGCTAGTAAAATAAATAATATTTTCATCAGCACACCTCCTTTTCTAGGCCAAGATCTTACGGGCGGTTTCGCCGTATTCGCGCTTTGGACGGATTAAAATAGCCCGTCATGATATGCGCATATTTCTTCTTTAGCGCTTTGATTACCTCTCTTACACCCAGCAATTCGGACGGCCTGACATTTATCCGCAGTTGGTTAAAATATCTTAAAGGGTCATAATTCAAATTGCGCCACTGGACCATATCGATATTATATTTGCCGATCAGGCCTTTAAACGCGGCGAATTCGCTCTTCAAATCGGTGAAGCCGGGCATAGTGAGATAATTTACCGAGACAAAGCCGCCCTTTTTCTTGGCTGTCTTTACGGACATGAGGACATCCCTGAATTTGTAGCCGCGCGGCTTATAATACATATTATAATACATTTCCCTGGCGCTATTCAAGCTTACACGCATGCTGTCGAGGCCGGCATCGAACAATTTAGAAATGGCGTTGGGCGAGCAGGCATTCGTATTAATATTTATGATGCCCTTTTTCGTCTCTTTCCTGATAAGCCTTATTGCCTTCTGAATCACATCCGCTACTAAAAGCGGCTCTCCTTCGCAGCCCTGGCCGAAGCTCACGACGGGGTCGGCCACATTTTCCATATGAAAAAGCGCAACCTCTGATATCTCATTCGGAGTGGGAACAAACTTTATGCGCGGCTGCGTTATGGGTATTTCTGAATCGGGCTGGCACGATATGCAGCCAAGGCAAAAGGCATTGCAGTAAGGTGACGTTGGCAGCGGCGCCTCATATCTGGATAGAAAGAAATTCTTGGCCGCGGGACAGCAATAAAGAAGTGCGCATTTCTCAAGATGCCTCACCAGCCGGTTTTTCGGAAATATCTTCTTAAAACGCGCCGCGTTTTTTCTGATAAGGGCTGCATTCATAAAGCGCAACTCCTGGCGGAGTTCGCTATCGACTCTTACAGCGGCAACGTAAAATTTACCTTTATGGAAAGCGCAGGCGGCGTACGAGAAAAGCGGCAGCGGTTTCAATGACTTAGGGGCCTTTATTTCGACGTACGCGCTATTATAGGTTGCGGTATATCCGGGAGACGCGAATGCTGCGACGGCAAAACACGGGCCTTTCTCCGGCGCGGTAAAATTCCCGCTTCCGGCGTCATAGCCGATCGCCGCCCTTCTTGGCAGCATAAAAAGCTCGCTTCCCGGCGGAAGCTTAACAAAATCTTCCCGCTTCAACCGGAAAAAATTGCCGGCCTTCATCCCCGCCGGCTCAATCCCCGGAACATCAAATATCTTACCCTTATCATCGGACACAAGAAGTCTCAAGCTTCTCCTTAAAATTCAGACTCCAGCGTTAAATTATCCATAATGGGGCCGCCTATTTTTAAGGCAGCATCCCATTCACTTTCGGGGCTTTTAAGTATAAAGAGGTAGAACGTTCCTGTGTGATCATTTCCAAGGGCTAAGTTAAATTGGATACCCTTACCGATTCCAGGCACTTCAGATCTAAAAAAGCCATTATACCCCTTAAAATAAGTGCCGATTTCAACTGTATCTAAATCGCTGTATTCGGTTGTCAATTTAAGTTTATCGATAAACTGTTTCGCGTATTCCGAAGGCACCATGCCCATTTTGTCCTTGCACTCTTTTATGACATTTACGGAAAAGCCGGTTTTGTAGGTATTATTCTCCGCTAACGGCTCTTTTGTAATAAATATAGCCCTTGTTCCTTTATTTTCATCTTCCTTAAAAAACCACCTCTTAGGCAACAGGAATCCCGCCTGTACGCTTTCGCACCATTTCCACGAATATCCTTTGGGGGGTGCCGGCAAATCATTTTTCCCGGCAAATGAAACAGAGCATACGGACGTAATGACAAGGGCAAATAATAAAATATGATAAAACAGCTTAAAGTTATTTTTCATTGCTCCTCCGCTATCTTTCTCTGCTCATTATACCCCCAGGCATAAAAAATC
>JAHIPI010000086.1 GCA_018894435.1 Candidatus Omnitrophota bacterium
CTCCTCCTCCCCCCTCAAAAGAGGCCAAAAATAGGCCTTTTTGAGGAAATCGGAGAAGTTCTCCGACGACAAAACGGCAGGAGGTAGAAAATAGAAGCGATTTTAAATTCTCCGACGGAGAAATAGTTTCGTGACAGCCACAATCTATAATGGAAGGAGGTGAATAATTTGAAGAAAGTGTTAGTGTTGGTTGGTTTAGTTTTGTGCTTGGTTCTTCTGAGCTCGACATCTTCATGGGCCGGTATTCTGCTGTTTGACGGCACATTTAAATGGAGAGAGGGCGGTACTGTAGTTATCGACCAAACGAACGCCCCAGACATAAAAGTCTGGACTGTGGGGAATCCTGTGGGATTAGATCTGATTCAAATTTTCCAAAAAGATTTTATCCTGACGGCAGTTGACAAGGATGTTATATTGAATCCTTCATGGCTTGGGCTTACTAAGTTTACATGGGGTGTGGTTAACGATAACTATTCTGAGCCGATTTATTCTTTCCATATCGCAAACGCCAATTGGAAAAATGTTGCTTTCGGCATCGCAAACGCCAATTGGAACGTTGAAATAAAGGATGGTTACTATAATATATGGACAGATACCGATCCCCTATATGGCACTGAGCGTGTAGACTTCTGGGTAGTGAATAATTCTCCGGGAGTTGCGTTTACGGCAGCTGCTATTGATGGTGCAGATGGCGAGTGGCAAGACGGTGAAGGATTTTGGATTGTTTCAAGTCCAGTTCCCGAACCGAGCAGTATGATCATGTTAGGCATTGGCTTAATCGGCCTTGCCGGCAGGAGGTTTAAAAAGAAGGTTAGAGCATAAGCCTTTATTGGACGGGATTGCTTCGCCCCTTCGGGGCTCGCAATGACGTACAGGGAAGGCATGCTCGAACCTAGTAAGCATGCTTATGTGGCTAGAGCGCAGTGCCGTAAAAGCGTTGTGCTCTTCCACCGGACTTATAATTTTATACCTACTTTTAGTGACGGATTAAAAAACTGAAAGCAAAAAGGAGCAGGAAAGATAGATAGTTGGCCTAAAATGGCAGAAGATTTTGCTTATAACAGGGTAGCGATACTAATGAAAATCGCTGCCCTTTATTCTTATTTTCTTGCTTTTTAGAACCTTTATACTATAATAGTTGACTAATTATGAAGAAAATCAGTGTAAGACATATCTGGATAAATACATTCGGGCTTATCGTAAAAAAGCCGGTCATCATTCTGCCATTTTTCATCATAGCATTTCTGGAAGCCTTGACGTTGGAGTTGGTCTATTTTTCCGGCAGGAATCCGCTTGCCATCATAGTAGGGCCGATCGTCAAAAAGTTTTTCGGGGAGGGCTTTACCCATTATCCGTATTGCATATATGCTATACCGCGCGTTTTCAATTTCCTGCAGATCGTTATATACGTATTGGCGGGCACGTTATTGACCGCCATTTCTATCAATATCTTCAAAAATGTTAAAGCGGGTTTGCCGCTAAAGCAAAACGCGCTTTTAAAGAATGGCATATCAAGGTACGGAGCATTTGTAGCGCTTGGTATTATAATGGTTCTGATCATGCTGCTCCTTGAGAAGGCAGGCGGATTCGCATTTTCTAAATTTACTAATCTCAGCATAAAATATCTGCCGGCAGTGGTTATGAAAATATATCCGCTTGTATTTGCCGCTTTACTTTTTCTGGCTAACGCGATCACGCAGACATTTTTTATAGCAACGCTTCCTTTAATGGTGATGGATAAAAAGCCCCTTTTAAAGGCATTGCTGCAAAGCGTGCTTTTGGGCCTGCGCAATTTTAAAACCGTTTTCATATTGGTATTTCTGCCGTTTTTGCTCTATTTTCCTATAACGCTTCTTAAGGGGCTGTCCGTACAATTGGCGGGCAAGATGTTTCCCGAGATAATTTTACTTATATTGCTGCTCGGTGTTTTAGCTACGCCTTTTGTAGAATGCTTTGTTTTTATATCCATTGCGCAGTTTTTGCTCGAGAAAGGCGAACGTAAAGAAAAATGAAGAAGACAGTTTTAATATTAATATCTATACTGGTGGCCGTATACATCGCGCTTACGCTATTTTCGGTAGATAATGAGTATGTCGCGGAAAAGATGCTTTATCGGGCGGCGAAGACGAACGAAAAGATCACCGCTAATCCCGATGTGGTCCCGCCTTCCATGCGCGATTTTGTGGAAAAGAGCCTCCAGAAGATATTGGAAAAGTATCCTGAGACCGATGCCGCCAAAGCTACGCGTTTCGCGCTGGCGGAGTTTTACATATATAATAAGAAATACGATAAAGCGCTGCCTGTTTTAGATACCATAATAAGCGCCAAGGATGCGGATAAGATGACCCTCAGCAGGGCATATTTCGTGAAAGGCAATGTCTACGAGCGGCAGAATCAGTGGGATAAGGCGCTGGCAGAGTACGCTATTTTGAGAGACAAATACAACGATACTCCCCTTGGCATGCAGATCCCCATATACATAGGTAACTATTACATAGGTAAGGGGGATGACGAAAGGGCGGACAGGGCCTTCAGGGAAGCGGCGGCTTTTTACGATAAGATAGCCCGCGAAAACAAAGGCAAGGTCATGGGATATACCGCGCTGTCATTAATGCGCGATATATATATAAAATCAAAAGAGTATAGACGGGCAGGCAATGTTATAGAAGAGATACTTGAGGACTACAAGGCGGAGATTGCCATGATCCAGCAATTGCCATATGTTGAACTGGTGTTCGAAAAATCGCTCAAAGAGCCCGAAAAGGCGCTGGAGATATACAAATTTGTCCGGGATAACACAAAAAACGATAATTTAAAAAAGCTACTGGATAAAAAGATAGACGATATGTCCAAAAAAGAGACGGAAGACGGCAAAAAGCGTTAGGCAAACAAAATTGTGCTTTTTTTCCTTGACGAACCGTGACAGACTATGATACAATCCAAAGCCCTGATAAGTAAAGTGAATCCCGAGAATAAAAGAAAGTCGAATGTTTCTTCGGGGGGCACGGGGCAGTATAGGCGTATAAAGTCGATAGGGAAGATATCTACCGATCTAATAGGCGATATGTATACCCCCATTGACTCTGTAAACCGCTTTATAAACCTTGCTATTCACACTATTGGGGAAGATGCGCAGACGAGGCATTTTCTGCTTGAGTCAAAAGAGGGCATACGAAAGATGTCTGACCTTTTACGCAGGCTTGATAAATACGCTAAGAAGTTGGAAAACGAATTTAAGGATATATCGAAATGATTGATTCTAATAGGATATTGATAGCTAACGGCGATAAGCTGCTGCAAAGGTCTCTTTATGAAATGTTGTGCCGCCAGGGGTACAGAGTAGATATGGCGGAGGCCCTGCAGGAGGCAATGGAGCGCCTGAATGAAATCAAGCACGATGTCGTCATAATGGACCTGCACGATCATGATAATGCAGGCCACCTTGAAACAATAGACAAAATAGCAAGCCATTCCAAGGTCATAGTCCTTACTTCGCAGAGAGGCCTCGAATTTGCCGTAGGCACCACAAAAAGAGGCGCCTTTGACTGTCTGGTAAAACCCGTAGAAGACAAAAAGATCATATCCGCCATAGAACGCGCTTTATCAAGCGGCAAAACCGGAGAGGTTTCGGTAAGGCCTGTGACGCAAAAGTCCGATATGTACCACGGCCTTGTAGGTTCAAGCCAGCCGATGAAAGATATATATTCCATCGTTGAGCGCATAGCAAATTCCAGGGCCACGGTGCTTTTATGCGGCGAGAGCGGCACCGGAAAACGCCTTATAGCCCACGCTCTCCACAAAGCCGATAAAAAGAGGAAGAACAAGCCTTTTGTAGAAATTTCGTGCGGAGGGCTTCCGAGAGAAATAATAGAGAGCGAACTCTTCGGCCATACCAAGGGCGCTTTTACAGGAGCAATAAATGACCGCAAAGGCCGTTTCGAGCTGGCCGACGGCGGCACGATACTTTTGGACGATATCGATTGCCTTACATTGGACCTGCAGGTAAAACTGCTCAGGGCGATTCAGCATAAAGAATTTGAAAGAGTCGGCGACAATAAGACCGTAAAAGTCGATGTGCGTATTATCGCCTCTACCAACCAGGACATGGAAAAGGCGATTGCCGAAAAGAAATTCAGGGAAGACTTGTATTACAGGCTAAACGTAATCTCTATACATATTCCGCCCCTCAGAAGCCGAAGGGAAGACATCCCGCTTTTAGTAAACCATTTTATCAATATATTCGCGGCGGAGAACCACAAACAGATAAAAACCATTTCGCCGGAGATACTGCAGGTTTTGGTAAATTATAACTGGCCGGGAAATATCCGCCAGCTGGAAAATATAGTAGAACGCGCGGTAATTTTAGATACCGACAATATTATAGGAAGAGAAGACCTGCCGGATATTATTTTAAATAATACTTCATACGCCGGCCTCGTCACCGGGAAAGATATTGAAACAGACGATGCTTCCACTTTAAAGGGCGCGCTCGAGGAGCCGGAAAGAGTGTATATATTGCGCGCGTTAGAGGAGGTTGATTGGAATAAAAATAAAGCGGCGAGAAAGCTGGGCGTCAATAGGACCACGCTTTATAATAAATTGAGAAAATATAATATCGTGCCCAGCGAACAGAAGAAATAAGAATTCATTCATATTTTATGCTTAATAAAGATTTAGAAGTTCAAGAACTGGTGAATCTTGAATATTGGCAGAAAGTCCAGGATTTATTTGCGGATGCTTTTGATATAACTTTACGGACTTTAACAGCCGAACATACCCCCATCACTACCGCCAGCCGGTCCAAGAAGCTTGGTTCCCTTATACATGATACAAAAAGATCCCCCGAAAAACCCGCGGAAATCATCGATCTTAAATGCTCATTCGATTTAGACGTGTTTATTATTCCCATCAAGATTATAAATAATATGGCTGCCGCCTACATTGTCGCCGGGCCGGTTCGGCTTAGCGGCAAAAGAGATTTTTCCGATTACACCAAAGAGGCCGAAAAATTGGGTATTGGCCCGGACGAACTGGTGGATATGCTGGTAGAAATAAAAACCCTCACCTATAATGAGATATATTCCATAACCAAATTGCTTGAAACCGTTTTTTCCAATATGGCCCAAACGGCCTACCATAAAAAGAGACTTGGCGAGATAGCGCCGGAAGTCGCTGCGATGGACCCCATATTTTCAAGGTATTATGAAGAAAAGATCCTAAGCGCGCTGCTTAACGCCTGCACGCTTCTTTTGGATGCTGACTCAGGCTCAGTTATGACCGTGGATAGAAAAACAAATACTCTCGGCATAAAGGTATCTTCAAAGCTGGACGAAAGCGCAAAATCCAGCGCTAATATAAAAATGGGAGAAGGCATAGCGGGCCTCGCGGCCGCGACTTCTCAGGCGATAATCCTGCCAAAAGATGAAACAAGAAAAAAGCTTTCCGGAAAACTGACACGTTCGTATATAAAATCTTCCATGATTGTGCCGTTTGAAAAAGGCGGCAAGAATCATCAGGTATACGGCGTTATCAACCTCAACATACTGCGTAAAAACAGGGATTTTTCGGAAAGAGACATTGCCATGGTCCGCGAATTGATAAAACTCGCCAGCGTAGCTCTTACTCCGATTTCAGGGGAATGAAAATGGCTACAGAATCTTCGAGCATTACTGCCCATAACAGGCAGATTACTGCCGCGCACATGTCTATTGCGGGGGCAGCGCTTATCTTTTTAATATCTTTCACAGTGGGCATTATTGCAGATTCAATAACTCTTTTGTTGGACGCGGCCGCAAGTTTAGTTATATTATTGGTGGCCTTTTTTGTCCGCACAATAATAAAGAAGATAGACAGCCCTCCCGACCATATGTTTAACTTCGGGTACGCAAAGTACGAACCGTTTACCGTAGCGTTGCAAAATATAGCGATAATAGTTACCTGCCTTTTTGCTCTAAAAGTCGCGATTCAGGATATCATACATCCCGACGAAGTGACGATCTACATCATACCGGTTATAGCGAGTTTTGTTTCCGGCATATTGGCTCTTCTTTTGGGATTTTATATGAGAGATGTTGCCGTGCGCACCAACTCACGCGTATTAAGAACTTCGGGAATGTACTGGTTCAGCGACAGCATGTTATCTTTTGCTATGTGCGGCGGGTTTTTATTCGGCTGGCTGATGCGGAAAGAGGGTTATGTAAATATCGCCATTTATGTAGACCCTGTTATGGCTATTATTCTTTCTCTTTTCCTCATGAAACTGCCGACGAAGAATATTACGGCAAACCTCCTTGAATTGCTGGATGCTGTGCCGCCGAAAGAGATACGGGACCTAATAAACAAAATTGCCGAAAAGCATAAAATGCATTCTTTCGGGATAAACCGCATGCGCACCAGAAAAGCAGGCAAAAAGACATTTATGGATATATGTTTTGTAGTCCGCGATAATCTGACCATGAAAGAAGCGAGCGCGATAGCGGCAGATTTTGAGCGCGACCTTGCCGCCGAACTGCCCCATTGCGATATAGTGGTCCATTTTAAACACTCAGACAAGAGAGAGGCCTAATATATGAAAAGGGACATGGTCCATGTTATCAGTGAGTTGAGAGAGCACCTTCCTTACAGCATATTCAGCGTTGCCGCGGGAATGATATTTTTGGGGATCCTCACTTCTATGGCAAATATTTTGGGCGTAAGCAATATTTCAGAACCGTCCGAAGAGCTTTTTCATGTTTTCCATCCCGTGCACCTTCTTTTTAGCGCCACGGCGACCACTGCCATGTTCTGGCGGCACGACAAGCGCGTTTTAAAAGCGGCGGTCATAGGATTTGTGGGGTCGGTAGGCATATGCGGTATAAGCGATGTATTTATGCCGTTTATCTCGGGCCTTCTTTTAGGCGTGAAGATGCATCTTCACATATGCATAATAGAGCATCCGGGCCTGATTGTGCCCTTTGTATTGACGGGCATATTAGCCGGTTTTCTTATTTCGGACAAGACGCAAAAAAGCACTATATTATCCCATGCCGCCCACGTACTTGTGAGCAGCATGGCTTCTATATTTTACCTCGTAGCTTTCGGACTCACCGATTGGCTCCATGTAGCCGGCATGGTATTCGTATATATGGTCTTGGCCGTAATAATCCCGTGCTGCACATCGGACATCGTCTTCCCATTGCTCTTCGCTAAGGGGCACGCGCATGAAACCCATGGACGAAAAGACTAAAAAGATAATTTTCGCGTGGAGCGGCGGGAAGGACAGCGCCATGGCCCTTCACGAACTGCAAAAGAATAAAAATTACGAAATATCCACACTGCTTACCACGATAACAGAAGATTATGACAGGATAAGCATGCATGGCGTGCGGCGTTTACTACTTGAACGGCAGGCTGTGTCACTGGGGTTTCCGCTTGAGAAAGTGCCTATTACGAAGAGCTCGTCCAATGAAGACTATGAATCAAAAATGGCCGACGTGCTCGCCCGCTATAAAAAAATAGGCGTATCCTCTGTGGCTTTTGGCGATATTTTTCTAGAGGACATTAGAAAATATCGCGAAGACAAGATGTCTTTGGCAGGCATGGCCGCAATTTTTCCAATATGGAAGAGCGATACAAAAGAACTTGCGCATAAGTTTATAGATTTGGGATTTAAGGCGGTTATTACCTGCGTCGATTCAAAGATGCTGGATGGGACTTTTGCCGGCAGGATATTTGACAGGCAGTTTGTAGCGGACCTGCCGCTGGGAGTTGACCCCTGCGGCGAAAACGGCGAATTCCACACTTTTGTTTACGACGGCCCGATATTCCGGGAGCCGGTGCGATTCCAAAAAGGCGAAGTAATCCTGCGCGACAACCGCTTCTGGTATTGTGACTTATTACTCTCAGTTTACTAAAAAACCTCCCAGAGGTATAAATCTAAAACTAAAAATAACGATAAAAAATAAGCCTTGACAATAATGTTCACTTAATATATAATGTTCACTAATTAGTGAACAATCAAAAGGAGTGAACATTATGAATAATCCCACAAATGGAAAGAATATTTTTGCTGATAAGGCTACTTTTATCTTGCGGAAAATGCTGTCTAGTCCGGGTAAGAAGTGGGTAACACGTGATTTTACAGGTGAGAATGGGGTGAGCCTTGGCATGGCTCAAGGGGTTCTTGAGGCCATGACAAAAAAGGGCTATATCGAAAGAGTTAAGCGTGGACCTGATAGTTACGCACTTCTTACAAATACACGCGAATTGGTCGAAGATTGGGTAGCGGTGTATCAATTTGAATTAAACGATATCCATACGTATTATTCGGCTGATAAGAGCATCTCACCAAAGCTTAAAGATTGTTTAAAAGATAAACAATACGCGTTTACACTTCATTCCGGGGCAAACCTGATAACATCTTTTGTGGTGACTGATCAGGTTTATGTGTATTTTTCTCCTGAAAACTGGAAAAAAGAACTTCTCGATTTAAGGCAACAGATGGATTTAAAAGAGCTTGTTAGAGGCGGGAATATTCATATCATCCGTCCCTTTTATAAAAACAGCGCGTTTTACAATACTCAAATGATTAAAGGCTACAAGGTTGTTTCCAACCTACAACTTTACTTGGACCTCTATAATTTTAAACCTCGGGGAAAAGAGCATGCCGAATATTTAAAGCAAAGTTTAAAGGAAAAGGGGAAGGATTTATATGAATCTTGAGAAAATCGAAGCCGTATTTTTCAATGTGCTTGAAGATATCAGCGATTATCTTCCGGATCTCACGCTTGTAGGTGGATGGATGCCTTATATTTACTCAAATTTTCTTTGGAAGACAAGCGTTCGAAATCCTGTGACCACAGTTGATATAGATTTTGGCGTGGATCAAACTATTACCGGAGATTATTCAAAGACGATTTTTGAAACGCTTTCTTCTCTGGATTACAAAGAACGTCATCCGAAGATGGACAGGCTGTTTCCTGTCGTGCTGTATAAAGAAAAGGTCCCGGTAGAGTTTATTACTTATCCTACTGTTGATATTAAGGCAATCGAGAGGATGGTTGGCCAGCAAATTCAGATAAACAAAATCGACAAATTCGATTTTCTCTTAAAGCACCGGATTCCAGTAAACATTCAGGCCAAGAAAAAGAACAAAAGCTATACTTTGAATTGTCCAAAACCGTCGGCTTTTTTGTATCACAAGGGAGCGACTTTTATAGATAGGGAGAACAAGGAAAAGCAAGCCAAAGATTTGTATTATATGTACTTCATTTTACGGTACGCCCCTGACATTGGTGAGATTTTGAAAGAAGTAACCCAGTATAGAGAAAAAGGACATTTAACGAACATTGCGGATAATGTAAATAAATTCTTTGAACGGGTATCAAGCCAGGGCTGTCTTTTAATCGAACAGGAGAACGGTTCCGATGAATACATCCATGACGTGCGGCAAGACATATTCGATAGATTTAAAGGCTTAAGAGAAGCATTGCAAAGGAAAAGAAAATAAAAACAGCGAGAGGGGCCGAGTCAGGGGTCAATTCGTAACCCATTATGGTACAAGAAATTAAAGCAAAAAAAATCTACATCAGGACCTTCGGCTGGCCTTTTGTTTCGGCTTTACAATGTTCTTTTTTCGTTCTTTAAAATTCAATGAACTAATGCACCGCTCGCTTGGGCGGGCTGCGTTTGTGGTGTATGCACCGTTCGCCCTCGCTGGGGCTCGGGCTCACTCCACGCTCGCTTGGTCGCTCGCTTAGCGGTAATGCAAGGGTTCGATTCGGCTTTTCGTGTTTGGCGAATTTTGGGTGGGGGCAAAATTCGCCAAACACTTTGCGTCCTCTTCCTCGCAAAAATCCTAAATAAAGAAGCCCTTTTTATATTGCGGCGGCCAAAAAATTTTTAAAAGGTGTTGATTTTTGCTCAGTCGAGTCCGCCCCCGCCTGCAACTTAATCAAGGAGTTGCAGGCGGGGAAGCCGAATC
>JAHIPI010000087.1 GCA_018894435.1 Candidatus Omnitrophota bacterium
AAGATGAAGTACCGTTTTTTATGTACGGGTCTAACTGAAGAGCAGTGGGTGTGTCAGTGTCAAGAGCGCCGGTCTCCATAGACCAGTGTTCCTTAGCGGCCACTATCCTTTGTAAATTGGTTGTACATTGATCGCGATAGGCATTGTTTCTTATTTTTGCGAAATTGGGCAAAGCAATGGCGCAGAGTATGCCTATTATTATGGCCACGACCATTATTTCTACTATCGTAAAGCCATGATTACGCTTTGGCGTCGGTCTCCGCACATTTTTCATCCGAAGTCCTTTCTTTCTTTAAAAGAAGACCCCATTCCTCGTCAATATTTTTCTGTATTAGGCCCATCGCGTCACTATTAAGATGTTTGAACCTGCCTTGTAAGTTAAGATATTCGCGCACATCCGTTTTTTTATTTGGTTTTTTTACAGTATACCGGCTGTTCTCCACTTCATAAAGGGGAAATACGCATGCTTCAAAAGAGAGCTTCGCAAGTTTTATCGTAAGCTGGGATGAAAACTTCCATCCGGCCGGACAGGGAGATATTATTTGTATAAATTTAGGCCCTTTTATGCTCTTGGCCTTTTTTAATTTTGCGATAAAATCTTCCGGGAAGGCGATATTGGCAGTTGCCGTATAGGGTATTTTATGGGCCACCATTATCTCTACCATGTTTTTTTTCGGCCCTGTTTTAAAATTTTTTGCGGGCGTAGTGGTTGTCCATGCGCCGTAAGGGGTTGATGAGCTTCGCTGTATGCCGGTATTCATATATGCTTCATTGTCATAGCATACATATATGATGTCCTCTCCCCTTTCCACTGCCCCTGATAATGCTTGTATGCCGATGTCCATAGTTCCGCCATCACCTGCCCACGCCAATACTGAAACGTTATCTATCCCTTTTATATCCAATGCTGCCCTTACACCGGAAGCGGTAGAACCTGCGGTTTCAAAAGCTGTATGAAATAAAGGCACGCCTGCTGCCGAATACGGAAAAGGCCCGTCTATTATAGACCAGCAGCAAGCCGGGATTACGACGATAGTCTCCCTTCCCAGGGCCTTTAAAGCGTACCGGAAGGCCAACGTTGCTCCGCAACCCTGGCAGGCGACGTGGCCTGATGACATGATCTCTATTTCCGGAATCGTCAATTTCATATTTTGGCTCCCACCCAGGTAAATTCGTTATTACGAGCCATTTTTGGCATACTTTCCGCGATTTTTATTATTTCATCTATTGTTACGTCCCTTCCACCAAGCCCGGCTATGAATCCGTATATTGGCGGACGAGCGCTCTCCCTATAAAGGGCAGATTTGACTTCCTGGAAGAATATGCCTTCGCTGCCAAATGAAATGTCCCTGTCTATTACCCCCGCTGATTTTGCTCTTTTAATAATCTTTCTTACTTCATTTTTTGGAAATGGTCTAAAGGTGCGGATTCTAAGAAGCCCCACCTTCTTATTTTTTTCCCTCATCAGGTCTACGGCCTCTTTAGCCGTTTGCGACATAGCACCGGCGGTAATCAGTATCTCATCGGCATCCTCGGTCTTATATTCATCAATTAGGCCGTATCGCCGGCCCGTAATTGCGGCATACTCTTTCCCCGTTTCGCTTATTACCCCTAATGCATCTTCCATTGAAGACTGTATCTTATAGCGCAGCTCATAATACCACTCCGGACTCGTGAGGCCTCCAAAGGTATGAGGTTCATTTATATCGAGCTTATATTTAGGGTCATATTTTGGCAGGAATTTATCTATAGACTTTTGCTCAGGCAGATCTACGACTTCGCTTGTGTGAGAGTGATAAAATGCATCCAGGCAGATCATTCCGGGAAGAGACACTTTTTCGCAGATCTTAAATGCCTGTATAACGGTATCTAGGATCTCCTGATTATTTTCACAGTAAAACTGGAGCCATCCCGTATCTCTTTGGGAGAGGCTGTCGGTCTGCTCACTCCATATATTCCATGGCGGACCAAGAGTTCTATTTATATTGGCCATGACTATGGGCACCCGCGCGCCGGTTGCCCAGTGAAGCATTTCATGCATAAGCGCCAGCCCTTGCGAAGAAGTAGCCGTAAAGGCGCGCGCGCCGGTTACCGATGCGCCTATGCATGCGGCCATCGCGGAATGCTCGGACTCAACTTTTATAAATTTGGCGGCGAGCTCACCATCTGAAACGATCTCCGAAAGTTTTTCTACCACTTCCGTTTGAGGTGTTATGGGATACGCCGCTATTACCTCAACGCGCGCTAGTTTTGCGCCAAAAGATACTGCGTGATTGCCTGTTATTACCTTTTTCATTTATTTCCGTCGTAAAAAGTTATTTCTTTTCTTCTTGTAATTCGATTGCCTTTACCGGGCATTCTTCAGCGCAGATAGCGCAGCCCTTACAGTAATCAAGCGCTATTTGCGGTTTTTCGCTTACAATCCTAATAGCGGCATCGGGGCAGAATTTCCAGCATATCATGCATGATATGCATTTCTGGTAATCGATCACCGGCCTTATAGAACGCCATTTACCGGTTTTATTATACATGGTGCTAGCTAAAGATATAGCCGCAGGCGGCAGATCGCTCTCCCTCTGGAATGTTATATACTTAACATCATCCTTTTTATTGCGCAGCTTTTTCGTAGGCTTCTTTTGCGGCATCTTGATTGTCCCTTGACTTGACCGAAACATTCTCGCCGATAGCTTCCAATAAAGACGAGAGGCCGATTTCTTTTGTAAATTTAGAAAAAGCGCCCAATACGGCAGTATTTACTATGGGCGCCGCTTCCGTACCAAGTTTATGGCCGGTGGCTATTTTTGCCGCATCAAAGGTGTAGGTATTGTATTTTTTTGCAAATATAAAATTACCTTTAGGGGATTTTGAGTTTATTATAATGCTTCCTCCCGCCTTCAACCCTTTCGTTGTATCGATACTTTCGATAAGAGTCGGATCAAGTATTACGACATAATCTGCTTCTGTAATGGGAGATCTTTTTCTTATAATGACGTCACTTATTCTTGTGTAAGCTGTTACCGGGGCGCCGCGCCGCTCTACACCGAAAAACGGAAATGATTGCACGTATTTGCCTTCCTTGAAAGCCGCTACAGCAAGGAGTCTCGAGGCTATTACGGCACCCTGGCCGCCTCTGCCGTAAAATATTATCTCTTTCATTTCC
Source organism: Candidatus Omnitrophota bacterium (assembly GCA_018894435.1). Classification (NCBI taxonomy): domain Bacteria; kingdom Pseudomonadati; phylum Candidatus Omnitrophota; species Candidatus Omnitrophota bacterium. The sequence continues at coordinate 3,161 of JAHIPI010000087.1, forward strand.
ATGCCCCTTGTTATGGCGTCGGTTTCAGCAACCTATTGATCTCGTACAGCGTATTCAGGACTTCAGTGTCGTCCGGCGCTATTTTGATTAATTTTTCGTAGACTACCTTGGCTTTGCCCAGAGCGTCTTCCTTTAGATAGGCGCTACCGCACATCTTATAATATTCAATCAATTTTGCCTTGTAATCTGCGGAAAGCGGCTGAAAGGCAGAAAGCTTATCGCACTCATCTTCCATGTCACCCCACTTCTCTTCGCTTTTGAAAGTCTCGATATTGCTTAGTACGTATCTTATGCTGCTCTCAATATCGCTTTTATGCGACACGACAGTAATCTCTTCGAGGTATGCCTTGGCTTTTTCGGCAAGCGGACTCCTGGGATATTGGTCTATGAACTTCTCGAAGGTTTCCCGGGCATTAAAGTAATCTTTATTCTCATAATAAAACTCGGCTATCTTAAAGAGGGCTTCATCGGCCCATCTGCTATTAGGGTAATTTCGCGTTATTGTAAAAAACCTAAATACCGCAAAATCCCTCTTACCTCCTTTTTCCAGATCAAGCCCTTCTTTATATAAGATATCGGCCTGGTCCGCCCATAGAAACTGAGGGGCAAATATTATGGCGACAACTAAACAATAACCTAAAAGTAAACAGAGTTTTTTACACATTTTCTTTTTCGGGAAAATTATATATAACGGCACGAGGAAAGACATATTCTATATGACTGAGAGTATGGAATCAGCGCCGCCGAAATTATTTGTGGTAGTCCGCGAATTATTTGGATCCTGGCGCCACTCGCCATCCACTATAAATTTATATTTGTAATTTCCGGGTCTAAGCGCTATCTTCTTTTCCCATATACCATCTGGCATTTGTTCCAAGCGACTGGAACCGTCAGCTCGCCATCCATTAAAATCTCCCACCAGGTAGACGTTTTTAGCCTCGGGTACCGATATTGAAAATGCCTGCACCTTCAAGGTATCCCGCATCCTTGCCATAAAACCCTCGGCTTCTTTATAGAAATCATCTAAAAATAATTTTCTGCTGTCTATGATTACTTCTTCTGCCAGTGCCAGGTAATCTTCCGCGCCCGCAGCGTGCTTATTTAATTTGAGAGCCGGCACCCCGCGTTCGGCGGCCTCTCGGAGAGTCACATTTACGCGAATGATAGTGCCATGAAGATTATCTTTAAAGTATCTTTTTATTTCCTGCAGCATCTTCTTGGCATAGTTTGTGCGCTTATCATACATGCACACGAGCCCCTTTACCCTGGGGGAGCGCTGCAATTTTAACTGTATAAGCTCAACCATATTTATCAATTTCCCTACGCCCATCAGGGATAATGAGCAGCATTGAACCGGCACTAAGAGCTCATGCGCAGCCCTAAGCGCATTAAATGTGAGAAAGCCAAGGCTGGGAGGGCAGTCAATTATTACAAAATCATAGCTGGTTTCAAGCGAATCCAGCGCCTTATATATTATTGATATGGCATCCTCTTCACTCCTCAGCTCCTGTTCTATTGTGCTCAATAGAATATGGCCTGGCGCCAGATCGAAATTTTCCCAAAGATGCAGGATGACTTCGGATAGCCGTTTGCGCCTTATATCATTCGTCGTAAAGACATTGTATACAGAGCGCTCGATCTGATCCGTCTTTATACCCAAACCGCAAGAGGCATGCGATTGAGGGTCCAGGTCTAGCGCGAGGACCTTGTAACCCTTACTAGCAAGAGAAGAAGCTAGATTGATAGTCGTGGTGGTTTTGCCACATCCGCCTTTTTGATTTGCTATAGCTATTACTCTCATGTTTTCCTCCAATCATTTGCTCGCTATTTTCATATTTTTTATATAGATACAAGTACCGGGTTCGTTCGCAGTAGTCTGCGTCCCAAACTCAAATCCGATATGCTTAATTCGCTTTGTATTATAATGGCCCTTCAGGTTATTGAGAGGTATTGATACAAATTGCCATTCCGAATTCATGTTTTTGTTAAAAATCATATTTTGGGCCTGTGGAATGTATGAATTATTATCCGCATCGCGCAATATAACCTGCAGGCTTTCACGCCCGATTGAACCCTTTACGAAAAAATCAAGAGAGCTCATAGTGAGGTCGGCCGGGCTTATTAAATCAAATCCGGCACTGGCCCAGGCTGCTGTGCCGTCGTTTATTAAACATATCCCGTCTTTTAGTATTCGACTATCCTTTAACGCGCCGCCGTAAAAACCGAGCCTCTTTATCGCCCGCTCATTTATCTCGCCATTTACTATGAAGAAACTTGTTAAAGGAGAAAGGGCAACCGGCTCAACCGGTGGCGGTAGGATTTTTTTCGCAGGCACCTCTTTAATTGCTTCGGGCGCGGCTTTGGCCGTTTCTCCGCCCAGAAACTCAATCTTAATATTGATTTTCCCGCGATAAGCTATATTGATAAGTAAAAGCAGGACAGCCAAGAGGGATATCAGCCATGGAAATAGTCGCATAAACGCGTAGCTCGGATTAGATGCCTTGCGCGGGGGCATGATGATCGTTTCTTCCTTTTTGTTTTTTGACGGCGTATTGAGCGGGTTTAGAATGTAAGTATTGGCGAGATGTTCCTTCGTTTTAGTATCAAAATTTTCGGTTATGATTTTAGGGGAAAAAAAATCCTCGTATCCTTTTTTTTCGGCGTTTCTTTTTCTATAGGTTAAAAGGTCTACTATCTTACTCAACTCTTCCCTCTTTGGTTGCCATTAGTATGATTATACCATAAAAGTTAAAATATGACAAATAAGAAGTTAGACAAACAAGGGTTTGCCATAAAAGCGCTAGTCTATAAATAAAAGCGGATCGACACACTTACCCTTCTGCCTTATTTCAAAATGCAAATGCGGCTGAATGCCTTTATATTTGGCATTTCCGGTTTTTCCGACATATCCTATTGCCTTGCCCTGGCGCACTCTTTTATTGTTCTTTATAATTATTCGCGAAAGATGGCCATACAAGGTAGCCGAACCGTCAGAATGGCGTATTATTACGTATTTACCCATGCCGTTTTTGACAAAACCCACCTTCGCGATGCCGCTTTTCGATGCGATTACTTTAGTATTTAAGGGCGCGGAAATATCAATGCCCTTGTGGCTCCTTCCTCCTCTTCGCGGAGCGCCAAAATGGCCGTCACCGCGAGCGTCTTTTCTTATGAGCGGCTTTCCGTGAGATTTAATAGGCGATATAAATTCTTCGGCGCACCAACCAGAACAATAAATCCAACCGATCATTGCTATTAAGAATATTCCGAGTAACGACTTTTTCATCTTGCGGAATATCTTCTTGAAAGAGTAAACACAAAAAGTCCTATCATAAATGCACCGATAAAAGCCTCAGATCCGGCAAGCAGCCGATACCATACATTTTCTTTCGGTATCATATCGCCGTACCCCAAGGTGGTGAACGTGACTATGCTATAATAGATATAATCACCTATAGTAAAATTTGCATGATCAGCGTATGAAGGCGTGATTGTTTGCAGCGAAAAGTATATCAGGCCGTAAAGCAGTATAATAGCCAGCGAAGACAATATTACGCGGTTCGGTTTTTCTCCGTATCCGCATAGTATTCCCATGAGGGCAAGCGGTATATAAGATATGCTTCTGTTTTTTAAAAGCCACTTTTGTTCCATGGCCTTCTCCTTAAAGGAGGCCCAGCTCGCATCTTTATACCTGCCGTTTGCCAAAAAATACCGCTTAAGATCGCGGTAAGATTCCTCCGAAGACAATATACCTCTTTCGTCTATTTTTTCAGTAGGTTTGGTGACAATGCCTTGTGCGCTTCTTGCAAAATTCTGCATAGTAAGGGATTTTGCGCCAGTTATCTCAGTATGCCATAAACGGGATGAATAAAGCCGGCATTGCCATAAATCCGCGTATTCTAGGTAAGCTTCGGTGATATTGGCGCGCGATAAATCGGCATGCCACAATCGCGTCTTTTTAAGATTTGCCTGAGTCAGGTCGCTATTTTCCAAATTAACGCCTGTCAAATCCGCGCCTTCCATGTTACAGCCGATAAGATTGGCGTTATTCATGTCGGAATGAAAAAAGTTCGCGTTTTTAAAATCAGATTGCGACAGGTCCGCATTATTCAATTTTGCCTTCATTAATTCGGCGTTCGGAATTATAACTTTTCTAAGTATGAAACCTTCCCCATCCCCTCCCCCGTCAAAGAAGTCTTTCAAGCGCTCCATATACTGCGCTTTGTCGACAGTGTGATTCCAGCAGAAGCGGGAAAGGCTTACCGCTTTTTCCTTGCACGAATTTTCGGTGCAGCGGATCTCATTGCCTACTACGCTGATCGTCTTATTGGGATTGGCCATTTAAGATTTTATTGTGGGGCATTCTTTGTTTAGTTTTTGCACCATCCGGTCGCACAATTGCAGCAAAAACCGGTTTTCATCATCGTTGTATATCTCTAAAATTTTTATACCAGCCTTAAGCTTGTCGCCTGCCTTATTAGCCTTTTGCTCAATACCGCTTACCCAGATTATTTCTCCTATCATTGTAAACGGTTTGCTATTCTTTAACCCTATCACGATTTCCAGTTTGGTGCCATTTTTGATATTATCATTGTGCTGAAAAATAAGACCAAGTCCCTCAGGGCTTATATTATTACATTCCGCGGGTTCTTTACTTTTATCTTTATGCCCTATAATACGGTACGTTACACTTGCTTCTATGTTCAATCTGGCATACTTTCTTCTCTCTATCACTATTACCCCGAGTTATTTAATCGTTGGTACTGCGACTGGTTATATGCCGATTTATAAAAACGACTATTTTGTCCTGAACCTTTTTCGCCATATCTTTAAAATAGATCCCCATACCGGGATACGATTGAATCTGCAGGCTTTTGTCAGCCAGCCATATTATTATACCCTCAGCGTCAATTATTTCGCCGCTAAGGAGATTTAGCCTCAGTGCTACTTTTGTGCCTAATGGCAGGACGCTTTTTGCGTGTATAAACAATCCTTCGCCGCTTATATTCAATATTCTCCCTTGGTGCCACACCTTATTAGGATCTCCCCAAGTGCAAAACTCGGCCTCTGCCTGAATGTCCAGCCTCTTAAAGCGTCTTCGCAGTGTGGTATTATCGACAGGTGATTCATGATAGAAAGTGTTTACAGCCGACTCCTCGTCTCGATATATTTCGAATATGTTGTCAAGCCTTACCAGCTTAAAAAGCTCTTCTACGTGGAGGGGCACATTGCAGAATTTCATCTTCCCCTTATGATTTACTACGTTTTTGTAGGCAATGGCGAGTATCGATATGCCGCTATAATCGACCATGTTTACCTTGTCGAAATTAAGAAGAATATCCTTTTTCTTGTTCTTCATAAGCCAGCCAACGGCCTCTATGATTTCAGCGGCGTTGATATCTATTTGGCCGTCTATGTCGATTATGCTTATGTTGTTTGACTCTCTTATTCTTATATCCATTTATTTATATGAAATATGAAAAGTTAGAAAAAAAGCCATACCCGCTGTGCGCACACGCAGCATATGACTTTTTTCAAGTAAACTTGTTGCTCTGCAAACGACTTATTTTGTCGCAGATTTGGTTTCGGGATATCGGATCTGCTTCTTCATCGTATCTTCAAATTTCGTCGGAGTCTCTTTAACGCCCGGCCGTTGTGTGTCGCTTTCAGAATAATGAAAGAAATCTTTTATTGCCTGGAAGAAATATGTTTTTCCCGAGCTTGTGCCGGAGGCCGTGATCAGTGCCCCGAATACAAATATTGCGAATATCGCTACTACCATTGCTTTTCTCATTCTTTCCCCCTCCCGCGTTTATTACAATCCGTTATACCGTAATAAGAAGTATATATTGTCCCGCAGCAAAAATCAACTAAAATATAAATAAATCCTGCTTAGCGAAAAAGCGTATTTTACGAACCTAGCAATTCGCCCACAATGGCGCTAAGAGCCTTTCCGTCACACGAGTTTTTCAGCTTTTCCATGGCGGCCTTAAGCATTCTTAAGACAGATGTGCGTAATGCATCTTTTTGCTTCAGAGCTGCTTTTAAGTCTTCTCCTATTTGTTTGATCAGCATGTCTTGCCTCGATATTATGGCTGCTTCTATTTTCCTTTAAAATTGGCCGCGTGAGCCTCTATATTTATCCGCAAATTGTCCGTCAGGGATAATAGGGCATCTACCACTCTTCCGTCAAACTGCTTATCTTTTTCCATATTGAAGATATCTAATATTTTTTCTCGGTTTAGAGCATTCCGGTAGGGCCTGTCCGTCGTCATCGCGTCATAGGCATCCGCCACGGCCAATATTCGGGCCTGGAGAGGGATATCCACACCCTTCTTATGCAAGTAGCCGGTTCCATCCATGTGTTCGTGGTGGTAATAGATATATGGAATGATATTTTTTAATAGCTTAATGGGGCTTAGGATGCTGGCCCCGATAAGCGGATGCTGACGGATATGATCATACTCCTCGCGTGTAAGGGGTTCTTTTTTGCGCAGAATATCTTCGCGTATACCGAATTTTCCTATGTCATGAAGTATGCCCGCTGTCCTTATAAGGGTCTGTTCATTTTTCGGGAACCTCATTTTTTTTGCGATACGTACTGCTATTTCGGCCACGCGTGAAGAATGGCCGTATGTATAAGGGTCCCGCGATTCCATTGCCAAGGCAAGAGTGGCTATGGTTCCGAGGTATATAGCGTTTATTTTTTCCGTTAAAGTCCCGATTATATAACCGGAAATTATTAAAAAACATCCCCAGAGCAGCACTTTGTTCGTGATAAATTCCACATAATTATCAAAACTCATAAACGCTATTATGCTTACAAAAGCGATAGAGATTACTGCGGTAATAACGCCGCCCTTGGCATCATAGGCATATCCGGCAAGAAGCGTTGGCAGGAAGAAAAAATTTATAAATACTTCTTTATCTTCGACAAAGTAAAATATTAAAAGGCTTGCCAGGCTGATTACGAAGAGTAATATTAGCTTATAATTTGGTTTATTCACTAAGTCCATATTATGACCAGTATACCATAAAAAAACAAAATTGAGTAAAGATTTTATTCAAAATTTACGCGCGCCTTACTTTTAAAACTCTGACTAACCTTGAAATCAGTATGCTGATTTCGAATAATAGGTATAAGGGGATGGCAGTGAAGAGCTGGGTAACTACATCGGGCGGCGTCAGAACGGTGGCTATGGCGAATATACCTACAATGATGTATTTTCGCTTAGCGGCGATCTTCTCTATTGTGACAAGACCTGCGCTTGTTATAAAAACAATTATTAGGGGAAATTCGAATAATAAGCCGGATAGGATTATCACTATAAAACAAAAATTTATGTATTTATTTATCGATATCATCGGCGTTAGGTAATCTCGGGCAAAGCTAAGAAGGAAGCGAATTACGGCAGGAAGCCCGACTATATAACCAAATAGCACTCCGGCGATAAACAAAAGAAAACTTAAAATTCCATAAATGATTATATATCTTTTTTCGATAGGCCTAAAGGCGCTCCATGTAAATGCCCATATCTGGTAAATTATATACGGAGAGGCCAAAATAATGCCGGAGACTATTGATATTTTAAGGTACGCAAGAAGGGCCTCGGTAAGCGTCAAAAAAAATACCTGTTCAACCGGTTTTATCAAAAGGAGGAGAATTTGCTCCTTGTACAGATAAGAGAATATGCCGGCGGCGCTTATAGCGACGAGGCAGTATATTATGCGTCTTCTGAATTCTTCAAGGTGAGTAACAAGTGAAAGGGTTTTTTCATTCATCAACTATATTAATCTTTTTTTGATGGTGTTTTATCCTCTTCTTCCCCCGCCTCTTTCATGGCCTTTTTGAATTCGTAAATAGCCTTACCGAGGGACCTGCCGATTTCAGGCAATTTTGAAGCGCCGAAAAGGATAAGGATGATAAGAAGGACTACCACTATTTCGCCGAAACCTATATTAGCCATACAGCCTCCGAATTTTTGTACGCAAAAATTCGTCCTAACCCCGCCGTGGCGGGGGTAGGACTACATTACTATTTGCCGTAGCCGTTCTTTTTTAATATCCGTAGTCTTTTTATGGGGTTAATGTGGTCTATTATGAGCTTGCCTCGCAGATGGTCTATTTCATGCATAATAGCCCTTGCCAGAAGTCCGGCAGCCTCAAAACTGACTTCCCGACCGTTTTCATTAAGCGCTTTGATCTTTATCTTTTTAGGCCTTTTAACGTTTATATAGATACCAGGCACGCTGAGACACCCTTCCTCCATCTCTTCTTTTCCATCCGCCTTAAGGACTGAGGGATTTATTAGGCGTAGAAGCCCTTTGTCTCCTATGTCGACTACCATCAATTGCTTATTTATTCCGATTTGGGGCGCGGCCAGGCCTACACCGTGACTGGAATACATCGTTTCCGCCATATTCTCCAGTATCCCCCTCTCCTCATTTCCTACTACCAATAAAGCGGCTGAGGGTCTTTTTAATATAGGGTTAGGATATCGTAGTATTTCCATTTACAGTATCCCATTATTTTTATCTACGTGAACTACTTTAGGTTTCAAATTTTTTGCTTCATCAGTATCCATAATACCGTAAGATATTATTATTACCGTATCGCCTATGGCGCCCAACCTTGCGGCAGGGCCGTATAGCGATATTAGGCCCGAACCCGACTTTTCTTCAACGCAATACGTTTCGAATCGTATCCCGTTGTTTATATTAAGGACCTGCACTTTTTCTCCTGCCAACATATCAGCGGCAGCAAGCAGATCTTTATCTATCCCTATACTGCCCTGGTAATGGAGGTCCTTTTTCGTTATATACGCCTTGTGTATCTTTCCTTTGCACATAATTCGCAGCATGGCGCTTATCTCCCCTTCTTTGCCCCGTTCAGACCTTCAGCCGATACCTAACGTGTTTTATGAGGTCTAACGGGACTTTGCAAGCATAAAGTTTGACGCGGATCTGTTGTATGTCGCTTCCGCCTCTTTTGTAAAAAAGCAGGCCGGTAATTCATTATTTCGTAAATGGTACTGGACACATTCGCAGCACATGCCCTTACGCGAACACGGCTCGTAGGTACATATGCATTTCTTAAGATTGATTTCTTTATTTGGGCAATTTTTGGAGTTCATCTTCGCATTCTAGAGCGTTTAATCAAGGCCGGTCAGAGGGGTAAAGAATACATAATAAATCAAAGAACCTGCTATAAGGACGATAGTAGACCATTGGCACAATTTAAGCCCCATGGCTTTATGCTCAAGGTCTTTTTTTGACAGGAAAAACATGCCAACCCCAAGCATTATGTGCGGAGCGATAATACACCCGCTAAAATACATCCATTTTCTTTTCATCCGGCCTTACGAATTTATCAAGTATTTAATCTTGTTGTCTAGGGCTGTTTGATATCAAAGTAAGATGATCGCCGTCAAAGTAGAGATATTTATTCTTAGAAAGATACCCGGCGTCTATGGAAACGGGAGTTATGCGCCTCGCTTTATATATCCATTCTTCCACTTGAGTTCCGGTTTCGTCCTGCGCTCCAAGCTTATTTATTATATCCGGCCTCCCCCACTCCTTTATGACCTCTACTTTTGTTGATCCCGTCCTGATCGACTCGGTGCCCAAGGGGTGATTCAGCACCTTGCCCGGAACCTCAAAGGGGTTTATCTCGGCGCAGCCGACAGTAAGTACCGCCAATAAAAATAATAAAAAGGCAATATGGTATTTTTTATTTATGAAGTTCACGCTCACTCCTTTGCTTTTTTGTTGCGCCCCATTATTTTAGTTTCGTTATAGATGAGGTCGCAGAGATATTTTAAAAAGGTATTCTTGTTATCCTCTTCTATCTGGGCGAACTCTACCCCCACTTCAAACGGCGCGGCATCTTCGCTGGACATCTTTCTCACCCATACAGCTTTCCCTTTTATGTGCACAGGATTATTTGCGCCCGGGATTGTAAGGTTTAGGTCTAGCGCCGAGCCCTCATCGATCTTATGCTCGCTTATAAATCTTAATCCGTCGCACGACAGGTCTTTAGTGGCAACCCGCATCCTTGTTTGTGAAGGGTTATCTTCGACTATGTATTTTAACTCTATGGGGACTTCAAGGCGGATAAACCGCCTTCGCTCTTCAATGATCCTTTTCATAAAGACCACCTCTTTATTTTAATTGCCGTATAAGTATATCATACAGTACTAACGTCGTCAAGTCCATTATCTAACTTCTTACAGCATAGCGGGTTAACGAATCATTTATGCCGCATCGTTTCGTATTATAAGCGCGCTGACCAGATTCAATATTCCAACAGCGATTAGGCATTGCAATATGCCCAAAATGGGCACAAAAATAGCCGCTAAGAGAAGAGCGCCCGCTACCCCTCCAGCCAAATCCGCGCCGTATAAAACGCCGGAGGTCTTGCCGACATCCGAACCTCCCTTCGTAATTATCTTACTTGCCAGCGCAAACTGTGCCCCTCCCAAAATGCCCGTTATAAATACAAGCGCGGGAAAGATAAAGAGTGCTCCCGCATTTGCCCAATAAAAATGCGTATAATTTGACAAGGTTTTAAAAATGGGTATAAGGGAAAATGAAAATAAGCTTAGCGCTATTTTGCTTTTCTTAAGGCTCAGGGAAGAGTTCTTTATATAATCCATTCTTTTTGATGTTATAAAACTCCCTGCGCCGAGACCCGCCATGAATAATGTCACAATAAGGCCTAATTTATAATACAGATAGCCGTACAGGGCTTGAAAGGCCAGCATAATGCTCAGCTCTATTGCCATTTCCGCAAAGCCGGTTGTGACCACGGCAATTATGATGGGCCGATGAGCAGTCTTTTCTTTTTTTATTCCGAGTAATATTACAACAAAATAGGCAAGAAAGATGAAATACCAAAGGATTTTTTCATTTAATACCTTTAGGAGCGCATTAAAAGTAGGCTGAAACGATGTTGCCCAGAGGGTCATATCGTAATAATAGGATACCGGTTTAAAGTCTGTGTTTATGCGTAGTTTTTTTGCCCCTCGTATGGTCCTTTCTGCGTATTCGACCCTTTCGGGTATAAGGCGATTCTCAAGATAGTAGTCACGCACAAAGGTCGTTTTTATCTTGCGCGCATCGAGAGCCTCTTGCAGTGATTTTGCATCTACGTTTGCGGCACTGCCTCGAAATGCGATGAATTTCATGTTTTCTCCGGGGATTATCTTTACTTCAAACCCGGCGACAACTAATGTTCTATATATAGTACCTAGATATTCCGCGAGTTCCGTGCCGATATAGTTTTCGCCCCCCTCGCAGCCTAATGATAATATGCCGTTTTCCTTGAGTATATTTTTTGCTTCTGTAAAGAATTCTTTTGTATAGAACCTGTTTACCTGAATAGTATGAGGGGCGGGGACGGCTAATATTATAATGTCATATTTTTTATGCGTGGTTTTTATGTAAGAACGGCCGTCACCCCAATGTATTTTTAGAATAGGATTTGAAAGCTCTTCCTGCAACCTCTTGCCTATGGCATTCTTCGCAACTTTTATTAAAACCGGGTCAAGCTCTACATAATCCACTAGATCCAGATCATATTTGTATAGTTCGCCAAGCGTGCCGTTTAACCCTCCGCCTACCAAAAGAATATTTCGTGGATTGGGATGAATCGCCAGGGGATAATGAACGGTTTCTTCAGCTCCACGTGCATCCGGAGAGGTAAAGGTAAATCCGCCGCTTACATAAAAACTGAACTGACCCCTTTCGGATACAGCCGTAACGTTGCCATAAATAGAATTTTCGGTCTTTATGAGATTAAAAGGCCGCCACATTATAAGCCTGGATAATCTTTCTATTCTCCTTGGGACTTCAAGCGGCCATGATGCCATATTTAGCGCTAGGAGAAAAACTGCTATATATCTTAAAATAAACACCTTTTTATTTGTCGCATACCGCAAAAGTAATATCGCAGTTATCAGGATGAAGAAGCTTAAGGCAAAAGCAATATTGAAAGGCGTTAATATTTTTATAAGTATAAGACTCACGAGTGTCCCGCCTATTACTGTTCCGGCCGCCTCAAAGAAATAGGCACTTACGGTACTCTTTGCCTTGTCGGAGTGAAATCGGGATATGATCTTTGCGCCTAATGGGAATAAAAAACCATACGGCAGGCAGAATAAACTGAGTGCAGCCAGGGAGAGGTAAAATGCGGGGCCGAAACCTATGATTTCGCCGGGCATAAGGGCCATTATATGCTTCATTGTTCTGGCTAAAAAAAGCGTAGCCGGAATTGCCAATGCGAGCAATATCAGCATTGCGGCAAAGACTTCTAGTTTATTAATTATTTTATCGGACACTTTTCCCGAGAGAAAACTTCCGGCTGAAACAAGTAAAAGCCAGCTGGCCAGTATTATTCCTATAGACAGTTCATTACCATAAAATGCGGATAATAGTTCGCGCAAAAGTATTATTTGCGCGCTTATACTCGCGACCCCCAAGGCTATAAAAGAAGCGGCAATTATTCCGAAAAATCTTTTCATATTATCCCATTAATTTGGATACGGCAGAATGTGCTGCGCGTGGGTTTTTTTGGTACTTGGGTAGCTCCCAAATGCCGGGTATTTTTTTTGAACAGTATCTACAAGATGAGTTTACTATATTGTTTTGCGCTATAAAATAACCCTTTCTTTCAATGAGAAGCCTTTTGCATGACGGGCAGTATGTATTATTGCTTGGATCGTCCGGGATATTTCCTATATAAACGAAATTTAGACCTACACTCATTGCTGTATCTCTGGCCTCGATCAAGGTTTCGATGGGCGTGGGATAAAGGTTCTTAAGCTTATATGTAGGCCAGAATCTTGAAAAATGTAATGGCACATCGCCGCCAAGATTATCTTTTATCCATACACACATCTTCTTTATTGTTCCCATATCATCATTGAGAGTCGGTACCACTAAATTCGTGATCTCAAGCCATACCCCCTTCCTTTTATATATCAATAATCCCTTGAGGACTGTATCCAGATCCTCTGAGCATATTTCTCCGAGGTACTTTTTATCAAATCCCTTAAGGTCTACATTTGCGGCATCAAGATAATTGCATATTTCATCAAGCGGGGCAGCATTTATAAAACCGCCTGTCTTGAATATATTTTTTATACCTGCTTTTCTGGCAAGCTTGGCAGTTTCGATAGCGTATTCATAAAAAACCGTGGGTTCAGAATAGGTATAGGCTATAGAAATGGATCCGGAGCGCTTTGCATTCTCTATGACTGTACTGCACGGAAGTTTTATATTTTCTGTATCTTCGGGCGCCATTTGAGATATCTGCCAGTTTTGGCAGAATTTACATCTGAGGTTGCATCCTGCGGTAGCAATGCTATAGGCAAGGCTTCCCGGAAGCATGTGGTATATCGGTTTTTTTTCTATCGGGTCCACGTGAACGGCGCACGGCAGTTCGTAGACAAGGGTTTTAAGTGTGCCGCCCGCGTTTTCTCTGACTTTGCAAAAACTTCGCACGCCATCTTGCAGGATGCATTGCCGTGGGCATAAAAGGCATTGGACCGTCTTATCACCCAGCTTTTGGTAAAACATCGCTTCTCTTAAACCGCGCGATTCTCCTATTTTGGCGTGAGCACCTTTTAATCCAAGTATATTGCCTAAAAAAGGCGCGGCGTAAATCAAAAGGCTCACCCTCGCAAGCTTTTTAAGAAAATCTCGTCTGGAAATATTTTCCGGCATAATTATTCTGTTGTGGCGTTAGTGGCGCTCCCGAGCGGTTCTGTGTCAGCTATTTTAGGTGTTGTTAGATTTTCGTCTAACCATGAAAGGATAGTTTGTGTTACAGCGGGGGCGACTTCTATATGTTCTTTTATGTTTCCGGTTTTAACCATTTGTCCTAACAAGTGATCCAAATCGTTAAAATAGGTTGATGTAACGCTATTATTTCCGCTTTTGGACAGCGCACTTTCTATTTCCTTGGACTCTTCCGGCAGATTTATTCTGTCATTTTTGCCGTGTATGATCAAAACAGGTGCTTTCACTTCTTTAAGTACCTCAAGCATATCGTAACTGCCGTACGTTTTCACCTTTTTCGTAAATACGCTGCTTGCCTCTATTGTTGTCCAATCCCCCTGGCCCATGGATATCTCTTTAGTTTGAGATAATGCCTTAACGGCACTCTCAATGTATTGAGGATTATCGCCTATATTATTCTTAATCCAATCGGTTATCTTCTTTGCGTTGTTCTTAAGAGGGTCCATGGTAGCGCCTGCCGCCAAGAAGACGCATACCCTTATGTCGCTTATTGCGCCGGCCAGATACGCCGCGTAGAACCCCCCTTCTCCATAACCTAGAACGCCTATTCTATCTTTATCAACTTCGGGAAGGGACTTCAAGAACTGAACGGCACTTTTTAAATCTTCTATTTCTTCGGCTTGGTCATATGTAGAGAAGAACCCCTGGCTCTTACCTACGCCGCGTTTATCAAAACGAAGGACACAATAACCGTTCCGAGCGAGTATACTTGCTATATCTGTAAAAATACCCAAAGCGTTTTTATCGGACGGCCCCTTATCCCATATAAGTAATAGCGCAGGATACGGTTCTTTTTTTGCAGTAGGAACGGAAAGGGCGCCATTTAAACTAATATCCCCGCTTTTAAAAACAAGTTCTTTTTCAGCGTAAAGATCGCTCTCATTTACGTACTCTTCAACCGGAATGGACTCTCTACTTACGGATAACACCGCCTTAAAGCCGCATTTTGGTATTTTTATCATTAAGATATTTCGAAAAGCGCTAGTGATCCAGACCGATGCGAGATCCCCGTTTTCTAGCTCAAAAATCAGATTCTCGCACTTTACCTTCTTATCATTGATAGTTATTATATCTTTTCCTATGGCGGTAATAGAGACTACTGCCGGCACGGGCGGTAAGTCCGGCGATATTATAGCCATAGTGTTAAAAAATTGCTCGCCGCGCTTTTTGAAATTGTATCTTCTTGCTAGCGGCGCATAAGTAACGACCGCTTTTTTATTAAAAATGGTAAAATTGCCTCTTACGCTCATCCGGTCAAGGCAGGTAAAGGCAGCATTTGAAATACCAAGAAATGAGACGGCATCGCCTAAATTTCTTATATACGCGGTGCTTTTTGCTCCGTTTTCCGTAATCTCTTCATTGTAGTCTATAAATTCTTTGCCATTTGCGCTAAATCTGATTTTTTGGGTCTTTTTCCGGGAAAGCATACTGCGCGGGAATTCGACAAGCGATTTATATATCAACTTATTTTCGATTAAGTATCTGTCGATCTTTTCATATCCGCTTGGCACATTATCGTAATAAATCGCATAGAGAAATGTCTGGCGCCCCTGCCGGTCAATATAGAAAAAAGACAGCACTAAAAGTAGTACCGACATAATCGTTATTATGGCAAGGTACAGGTAGATCTTTTTCATGCACGATCCGTAAATTTAAAGCGCTATATCTTTAGACTTTCACGGTAGATATGGCGCGCGTTATTAAAAAACATTATACACTCTTCTCTTTTATAATCCGGATATGTTGTTTCCAGGGGCCCAAAACTTCCCCCTTGAAATTTGAGAGTTACCTCCGCATAGATCCCATGCCCGAGATATATGCGATGTCCGTAATCCTTGGTGGTAAGTAGTATTAGTTTGCTTTCGGTTATGTAGCCCGGATCTATGTTTACGAGCCGCTTACCCGCCCTTGATAACACCTTTTCCGTCCTATTGGTTTCTATCTTTAAATTATAAATATTTTCCGGACTGACAAGCCGCTTAATACCTATAAATTTTCTCTTTAATCCATCTCCGAGCTCTTCTTGGTAGTAGTCAGTGCTGCAAAAATCAAGTACGTCGCTTTCCGAGTCTACGGGCCCCCACTTCTTTACCGCAGTTCGGATGGCCGTCTTTAATACACCGGCATCGTTGAATATAAACCCTATAATCAATTTTACTTTTTTATGCGGAGCGGACTTGCCCATATTCACGTAGATATTTTTTCTATATATGAAACTAATCTGGCGCTGCCATCGGGCTCTATATTTACAAATTGCACCCCGGTCTCGAATATCCTTTTCCCGTCAACATCTCTCTCATCAAAAGCACCGCTCGTCCATACTACTTTTCCATCAGCGATAATGGGACCCTTTTTATCGGGAATGCTAAATTCCAATAATAGAAGAGTCCCTTCGGTAAGTTTTTCGGTTACAACAAGCCGAACACCCTTTTGAGAGATATCTTTTATAGCGCCGTTGAGTTTTAGGTGTAATTTTTTTTCGATACTATACCGGACGGCCAATTCAGTGTTTACGCGCATGGCCTTTCGCCTTTCTTTCCCGTCCCAGTACTCTCTGACTATGCCTTTGGGGACACCGGCTTTCCTCGACCCCATCTCCTCAATAAAGAGCGCCGCTAATGATAAAATAAGTACTATTATGATTATAAGCTGTATTGATAAAAGCATCTATTGCCTCCAGGGATATGTTTTTATTATTATACCCTGGTATGTTGGGATTTTCAAGATAATCTTAGGGGGGAAGATAAAGGTATTTTACTAGAGACTTACGCGGTCGCTATTTCTTAAATATGCCAAGGAAGGCGGATCCTATATTAGAATCGAACTGCTTCCCTAGATTTTTTTCAATCTCCACCATGGCCTCATCTATTTTTAAGCCCTTTCTATACGGCCTTTTGCTTGTCATCGCGTCAAAGGCATCGGCAACAGCAAGTATTCGCGAAAGGACGGGGATTTCTTTGCCCTTTAATCTATCTGGGTAGCCTTTGCCGTCATATCGCTCATGATGATGGCGGATGACCGAAAAACATTTTTCAAGAAATTTGACCGAGCGTACCATTTCTACGCCTTTTACCGGATGCGTTTCTACCTCTGCCATTTCTAAGGGTGTCAATGGGCCCGGTTTTTGAAGTATGGAATCGGGGATTGCTATTTTACCTATATCGTGCAGTTTTCCGGAATATGCGAGAACATCCAAAGCCCTTTTTCCTAGATTTAATTCTTTGGCTATTTTAAGAGCATAATTTGTGACCCTTTCAGAATGGCCGGATGTATACGGATCTTTTGCTTCCACAGCATTTACCAGCGCAGCAATTGTGCTGTAATAACTTAATTGTATCTTTTTATGCAGCTTGGCGTTGTTTAATGCTATCGCGGCATGGATTGCGAAAGTTGAGATGAGATTTATCTCGGAGGCGGTGAATGATTTGACATCCCGGGAATATGCGGCAATAGTTCCCAGTATATTATTCTTGAAAGCTATGGGTACTACGAGTAGAGACCGTATCCCTTCTTTTATGCATTCCTGTAAATGCTTTACGCGATTATCGCAAGAAATATCCGCTATGGCTATGGGCACACCGCTTTTTGCCGCTATTCCCGAGATGCCCTCACCTATCTTTAAGGATTCGGTATTTTCCACAAAAGTACCGCTTAATCCGGAAGCTGCCTCTAAGATGAGCTTGGATCGCGTTTCGTCGAAGACTCTTACTATGCATCCGGATACATTTAAAAAATTAGGTACCGTATTAACGATAGTTTGCAATACTTCATTTATCTCAAGGCTTGAGACTAGCCGGTTGCCCAGCTCGAAAATAGTTCTTAGCTCTTCATCGGCCAACCTTAATTCATTCGCCCGCTCGTTTGCCAGGTTCTTCAGAATTTTGTTCATTTTTCTTGTGTTGGCGTTTAATCTACGGGTCTCAACTTCATTTTTTCTTTTTTCGGTAATGTCTATTACCAATTCAAGCACCTTATCTGCTTCGCCGAAAGGGTTGAGTATGGGTGAGGCAGCAATCCTGAAGTACCTCTTTTCGCCGTTCAAATAAACCGTTCGTAAATTGCTTATATGAGTCTTCTTATCGCGAAAAGATTTGATTACGGGGCAGCCGATGCATATATGGTCGCGTTTTTCAAAGGTCTCGTAGCATTTCTTACCTACAATTTCTTTGCATGGGGCAAACCATGATTCCTGTACCTTGTTTATCCATAAGATATCCATATCCTTGTTTAATACGCACAAACCGGCGTTTAGAACATCTAACAATTCCGGGCTTGCCTTGTCTGGTAAATTGATTTGAGGTTGCGTATTTAACATTTGCATTTTTATTCTTATAACAGGTTAGGGAATATTAAAGCCGACCTACCAATATAAACTAAATATATAGGCAGCTCGGCCATCTTTGATCTTATCTTTGGTGCAAAGCCATGTGTCCCTTCAAAGACTCCGAAGCTTTGCTAACAACTATAATAAACTATTTACTATCTTAACTCTTATGTGGGGTAACACCTAAACTATACCTTACAACATTGTCGCTGTCAAGGATGTGGGGCTAAAAATTACCTTATTTTATTGCTTCGCCTTCCACCTCTTTTACTACAAGCGGATAGCGTACCTTCAAATCTCCGTTTAAAAGGACTTCCACCGCGTATTCTCCGGCAGTGTCGAATTTTAAGTTATTAAAACGCGCTATAATTCTGTGTTTCGCCTTTAAGTCCTGGAGGGAAAAGGCAGTTTCCTTGTCCTCTGCGAGCAAGCGGCCGTCCTTCGCCACTATTCTGCTTCTCTGGCGGAAATTTCCTAGCCCGCTCGTCCAGCAGTTCATTATGAATAATGCGGGGTGTATGGCGGGAAATTTGCGCGCTCCTATTGTTTCAAAAAGTCCGATCAGTATAAACTTGCCATTATCTTCCCTGCGGACATCATCGCACAATACCGAAAATAAGAGCGTCGGTATGATCGTTTCCTCATTTACCATTTTATCTTCTCCGGTTTCATATTACGTCTTTTGTGTGAATTTTCGACAAAAAATACTTTTGCTCGTCTATAAGGTCATCTACTCTGATCATGGTAGACCTGCCAAATCTGGCCGATCTGTCAAAGACTTTTCTGGGATCGGTTGTCCGGATGAGAACTTTTACCGTCTCCCCGCCTTCATAAGCAATGAGAACAGGGCTGCCTATATCTGAAAGCGATTTTTTTATTTCCTGCACAGGAAGCGTCACATTATTTATTAAAAATTCTACAGTATATAATACGCCTTTTATTAAGATATCCTCCGGCACATTAAAGCTAGGCCATTCTGACTTGGCTCGTTCTAGCGGCTCATCCATGGTATATCTGTATATGCCTTCCAGAAAATAGAAAAACCCGGTAGCGCCGGCATCGTTTATGCCTATTTTTGAAAGAAGGGCGTTCTTTTCGGCCTCCTCCCCCAAAGCGCTTAGGGCTGTATTATAAATTAGCGTTACTATATCCGCCAATGTTTGATTCCCCGCGGGGATACCGGATAACTTCTGATTTATTGCCCCGCATATATCGCATATGCCTCCGGGCAGCGGATCGGATATTTCAATGCTGGCCTTTAGGCATCCTCTATTGACAGCATCTATTATGTCGCTTATTGATGCGACATCCTTATCCTGCGGGGCATTCGCAAGGCCTATCAGGAAATTTGCAAGGATAATGCCCGAAGAACCGTGCGCGCCGGCCAATGCCCCCCTAGCGCACTGTGCGGCCTGGTTTCCAATGTGCTGGTCGTCATTCATTTCGGATAGCGCAGATAAAAGCGTTTTTTGAATATTATCACCGGTATCGCCATTAGGCACAGGCAGGATATTTATGAAATTTACCAGATCCTTGTTCAGGGATAACTGTTTTATGCCGTAGCTGAAGGCAGCCCTAAACTGATTTCCATCTAAGGTATACGAATCTTTCGATTTTTTAATTTGAGGTAACATAGGCTTTTATGGATATTTTCAGTTTTGCGTTATTACTTTTTTGATATGCTTTAGGATCGTATTTTTAGCCTTTTCGGTGATATCGTCGAAGAAGATGGCCGTCTCGTAGAACGTCTTATTCTGCGCGGCAGTGGGAACGGTCCGCACCACAGTACCGCTGCATTCCACTTTACTGTTTTTTCCGTCTGTATCCGGTATAAGGAGGGTTATCCTTACCTTAGACATAAGCGGCATGGGCTTGTCGGTGGTAAAATACGTGCCGGAAGCGCTTATGTTTTTCGTTTCTACTACCATACCGCTGTCGCCTTCTATTATTTTTATAGGCAATCTCTCTTCTATGCGCGGTGTTTGCCGTTTTTCGTTAGGTCTTTCCATTTGTAACTCTCTTTCTTTTTAACCGGGCGGCCAATTAAATTACCTTTTGCCGCTCACAAGAACCTCACTCTACGATCTCAAGTTGGTAGTTAGTGCTGCCCAACCCCATCTCTTCGGCATGCCTTAGTTGATCCGCCCAGCCTATATCCGGGTAACCTTTTTTAAACACGTCCTCCCCGTTTTCCTTAAGAATCTCATCAACCGATGCTTTGTCTAGCGAAACAGGATCCGCGGATGCCATAATACCAATATCCCCGCAGATGGGAGGCTCACCCTTAGCCATGCAGTCGCAGTCTTTCGTGATATGATTGAGAAAATTTATATAATAAGTATTTTTGGCCCCGATGCTTTTTACTACGCCGAGGGCATATTCGACCATCTTTTCCTGCAAGTTTTTTATATTCTCGCTCCATTTTATCGCGATGGCGCCTATTTTGCAAGCAACAGTGCATTCGCCGCAGCCTATGCATTTATTTTGGATTATAATGGCTTTTTTATCCTCCATAATGATCGCATCCGCGGAACACCATTTTATACACGCGGCGCATCCCGAGCACTTATCTTTGGAGATCTCGGGTAAAACGTTAGAATGCTGCTCAAGTTTTCCGGCTCGCGAGGCACAGCCCATGCCAAGATTCTTTATAGTGGCCCCGAATCCGGTTTGCATGTGCCCGGTCATATGAGAGAGGCATAAAAGAAAATCGGCATGCACTATATCCGAGGCGATCTTCACATCTTTTAAATGCCGCCCGTTTATATCTACGGATTTGTAATTTCTTCCGGAAAGTCCGTCCGCTATTATTACTGGTATTCCTATATTTGCCAGGGTAAACTTGTGCTCTTCAGCCAGTTTTATATGGTCTACGGCGTTTGACCTTCTTCCTATATAAAGAGTGTTGGTATCTGTTATAAAAACACGCTGCGACCTTTTCTTAAGGGCCTCTGCAATAGGCTTTACTATCTCAGGTTTTACATAGCCCCTATTGCCCTCTTCCCCGAAATGTATTTTTATGCCTACGAGGTCATTCTCTTGTATTAAACCCAGAAAAGGTGCTTTTAGAAATACTTTTAGGGCTTTTTCTGAAACGGAGCCCAGGTCTTCGCGCTTTTTAAATTTTATATAATAGACTTTGTTCATCGTATTTTAATATTTTACTATACAGGAGAGGTATTTTCAAAGGTAATTTCATCTATGACCTCTATGCCGTTCATCTTGAGGAGCGCGCAGGTTACGCCGTCTCCTTTTATTAATCGGCCCGTGAAGGTCCCGTCATATATCTGGCCGCATCCGCAAGCCGGGCTCTTGGATTTTAGAACGGCTTTCTTTATGTTATGCTTCTTTGCTATTGATAACACTATTTCCGCGCCTCTCAAAAAGGCTTTTGTTATATCTTTCCCGCTCTCGCTCATTACCCTGCACTTGCCGGCTATGACATCTTCGCCGCTTGAGCCTTTTATTTCATTACGTTCCCGCGGGACGGATAGACCGCCAAGTAATTCCGGACATACCGGTATGGCCCGATTATTTTTAACAAGATCGCGCATATTCTCATTTACTTTGACTACACCGTCATAGGATGGGTTATGGCCGTTTAGACAGCCGCTTATAAGTATCATCTTTTCGCCACACGGTTGACCAGAGAACCTATTTTTTCTATTTTTATTTCTACTTCATCGCCCGGATTCATTGGCCCTATTCCACCAGGCGTTCCGGTTGCGATTATATCGCCCGGTTCAAGAGTCATTACTTCCGAGATAAATTCTATAAGCCGCTCGCAGTTAAAGATCATTTGAGAAGTATTAGACGATTGCTTAACCGTGCCATTAAGGCGAGCTTCGATCTCGAGAGAAGATGTATCGATGTCGGTAACTATATGCGGACCGATTGGGCAGAATGTGTCGAAAGATTTTGCCCTCGTCCATTGGCCGTCTTTCTTTTGCAGGTCTCTTGCCGTAACATCATTCAGGCATGTATAGCCGAATATGTAATCACGGGCATTTTTGCAGGAAATATCGCGTCCGCTCCTTTTCATAACTATAGCCAATTCGGCTTCGTAATCCACTTGCGCGGATACGGGAGGGTAATATATTGGTTCGCCGGGTCCTATTATGGCAGTAGGGGCTTTTAAGAATATTAGCGGCTCTTTGGGAGGAGCTGCTTTTAACTCTTCAGCGTGGTCAACGTAATTTAGTCCTACTGCTATTATTTTGGAAGGGGCTACGGGGGCGATCAACCTTACATCGCCCATTCTTACGCCATGCTTTAATGATGTGAGTTTCTGGAAGGGGCTTTCTTCAATCGGTATGATACTATCGTTTTCGATAATCCCCTCATAGATAACCCCACTATACTCAAAGCGTACATATTTCATATCGTTTAATAACGGGCGTTATTATCTTAAGCGGACGGATTTTCCGGGCCAGCTGCCGGTTCTTGAGTTCCTGCTTCTTTTGCCTTAGCTTCGGCGGCCTTTGCCTTTATTTCCGCATCGAACTTTTCCCAGCATCGCTTGTTGCAGAAATACTTACCGTTTCTATAGTGCCACAGCTTATGCTTGAAGGCCTTGTTACACGCTGCGCAGTTTGTAGGGCGCTCTTTCTCTTTTTGCTCTGCCGGCTTGGCCTCAGGGGCACTGACCGCAACTTTTTCAGGTGTCGGCTCCGCAGGTTTTACGGCTTCCGCTTTGGGCGTTTCTTCCGCTTTGGTCTCTTTCTCCGCTTCCTTCTTCACTTCATTATCTTTTATTTCTTCTGACATACTTGATCTCCTCTCGTAAGGGAGTATTATATATCAGACAGTATATTATGGCAAGAAAAAAATATAGGGCAACCAAGAACGGCTGCCCTATATTTTATTTTATCTGAAAGTTGAAATTATTGTTCGGAAAATACAAACTCAGGTTCTAATACTGGTCCATAGTCTTCCGGTATAGGGAACGGGAACGTTACCACCTCATAAATACCGGCGCCCGTCCTGACTATCGTCATTCCTATGCCTTTTGCTAAGCCTATGGTCAGTCCTGCTAGCGGATTGTCTTCTACACTGGTGTCATATATGTTTTTAGGCAATTCTATCCAGCCAGTCAGAATATTCGCCAAGCCTCTTCCGAGCTTCTTGGCAGGATCCTGCGCGTAGCTAACCGTAGCTACTGCGAGCACCATAACCATAACTAACGCTATTACTAAACCTTTCTTCATTCTGTGTCACCCCCCTCCATTTTTGGTATACTATCGATATATAAATCCAACTATATCCATAGGTTGTAAGAAGTATATCATATGATTTTTGCTTTGTCAAGCGTTTTTCGTGTTCTCCCTTTACAAAGAGGCTGTTTAGTGATATACTTTATAATAATAAAATGAAGATAATACTATGTATTTAGATTATTACAGACTCAGCGAAAGACCTTTCAATGTTACAAGCGATCCCGCCTTTTTGTATCTCAGCAAAAGGCACAAGGAAGCTTTTACGCATCTCATTTACGGCATAAAAGAGAGAAAAGGGTTTCTTGAAATAACCGGGGAGGTGGGCACTGGCAAGACTACCTTATGCCGCGCCCTTCTGAACCAGCTGGATCCGCAAACGAAGGCCGCCTTCATCTTCAATTCTGACCTATCCGAGCTTCAGGTGCTTCAGGCGATAGCGGATGATCTGAATATAAATGTCGAGCGCAGGACAAAAATGGAATTATTCGCCAAACTTAATCTTTTTTTAATACACCAATTGCGCGCAGGCAATAATGTCGTCCTTATTCTTGACGAGGCCCAAAACCTGAAGGCGCGTACGCTCGAACAGTTGCGTATGCTTTCCAATCTAGAAACGGACAAGGAAAAATTATTTCAGATAATACTCGTGGGACAGCCGGAATTAAGAGAAAAACTCAATTCACCGAATCTTCGGCAGTTGAGGCAGCGGATAAGCGTCCGGTACCATATTTTGCCGCTTGAACAAAACGAAATCACCGACTATGTAAACCACAGATTATCGATAGCCGGATCTGACGGGACGCTTAAATTCACCGAAGATGCCATAGAGAAGATTTACGAATATTCGGGCGGAATACCCCGCCTCATCAATATAGTCTGCGACAAATCGCTTCTTTTGGGATTTGTCCTGGAGCGTTACGAAATAAACGGAAATATTATAGAAAAAAGCATAGAAGAAATAGAAGGAAGGATAGCCGTATGAGCATAATTACTGAAGCCCTGAAAAAAGCGGAAATGGAACGCAATAGCAGCATAAATTCAAAAGAATACCTAAACAAAGCTTTAGGTCCGCGAGTAGATATGTCGTCCCACAGAAAAGAAGCGCCGGTGAGTAGCGGCATAGATGATGCTCCAACTATCTCCGGCAGGACCGCTGATCAGCCTGCGGGTAAGATCGATTGGCGCATAAGCCGCCCTGTTATTATCTCGGGCATATTGATAATAGGCGCGATCATATTTTTATCGGCTATGAATGTATTTATCATTTCTTTCGTAGACACCGAAGCAGTTCAATCGCCGCAACTCACAAAGTCTGGAAAGGATTACATTGAGGTCGAAACTTATACCAAGGCGATGTATCCTGATCTGATAGCTCTTGAGCGGGAACCCACTATTTTTAAGAGATTGGGCAGGGCGCTGAAGGGTATCACGCCGAAAGATGAATTTATATCAAATTTCGAATTAAACGGAATAATTTATGATGCCGACAACTCCTGGGCTATTATAAACAACCAAATGGTGAAAATAGGCGATATCTTAAGCGGCGCCAAGATACTCTCGATCTCGCCGCAAAAAGTAGTACTTTTATATAAAGAGGAGATGTTCAATCTGAGCGCGAGGTAACTGCTTAAAGGTCTAGCACAAATTTATATATTCGAAAACCACCGAGATCTATCTTTTCCGCTTCCTTGAAACCGTTCTTCTTTAAGAGATTTATTGCCTGCGCCATTCTCCCTGTAGCCCTGAAGACCACCTGTTTAAAATGGTTCTTTCGGCAATGATTAAGCGCCCTTGAGAGGAGCAGCGAACCGTAGCCTTTTCTCCGGCATGAAGGTTTTATGAACAGCCTTCTAAGCAGAGCCGTATCCTTTGAATCTTCTTTTACGCCCACGGTGCCTATAATATCATCGTCCGACTCGATTACAAAAAAGACATCCTTTCGCCCGCCGTATGTATCACTTATGCTTGAAATGTCGCTATTTTCATACACGCTTTTATCGAACGGGTATTCTTTTGTCAGGATTGATACTATCAGGTTCTTTACGTCCGCACTATCCTTGGTATCAAATTTTCTTACCTGCATTTTTCATCTCCTCTTTTATACAATGAGCTCCCGCACAGATTCTTCAATAATATTTTCGGATATGTTTTTAACAACGGCTACCTTACCGATTCGGACGGGCAGCACGAACGCATTGACGCCTTCGGTGAATTTTTTATCGTGCAGCTCGGCATCCATGATTTTTTTTAATTTGATATTCTTTATTTTTGTCGGAAGCCCGGCTCGCGAAACAAGGCTATTTATGGACGAGGCATCCTTTTCTGACAGCATACCGAGTTTATTGGATATATTTGCCGCAGCGAGCATTCCTATAGCCACGGCTTCCCCGTGATTATACAGGCCCGTGTAACCGGAAGCGCTTTCTATGGCATGGCCTATGGTATGTCCGTAATTTAATGCTGCCCTTACCCCTTTTACGTCCTTCTCGTCCTTACTTACGATCTTAGCTTTTATCGCGCAGCATTTCTTAATGGTATATTCCATCTTAGTCTTATTTAATCTTATTATTGAGTCGATATTCTCGCTTAAGAAATTGAAAAACGAACGGCTGTCTATGACGGAATATTTTATTATCTCGGAGAGGCCGCATTTTATCTCGCGCTTGGGCAGGCTTTTCAGAGATGAGGTATCAGAGATTACGATGGACGGCTGATAAAAAGCACCCACCATGTTTTTGGCAAATGGCGCATCTATGGCTACCTTGCCGCCTATTGATGAATCGACCTGCGCTAATAACGTCGTCGGTATTTCAATAAGGGGCACACCGCGCCTATAGACCGCCGCCACGAAACCGGCCAGGTCCCCGACAACACCGCCGCCGAACGCTATTATAAAAGGCTTCTTGCCCTTATCGGCATGCGCTATTTTATTTATCAAACTGAAAAATGTCTTAGGGGATTTACTGGTTTCAGAGTCGGGCACCATCTCAGTGTGAACGCTTATGCCGTTTTTTTTGAGCGATTCCCGCAAGGTGCGTCCGTACAGGCGGTTTATTTTGGGGTTCGTTATTATTACGGCGTTATCGCCTATGTTCAAGCGTGAGATATATAAGCCGCTTTTCTTGAGGATACCGTGGCCTATTTTTATCTTATAGCTGTTACGCCCCAGATTAACCTTTATCTCTTTCATATCCCTTCTCGAGTTCTATGGCCTTCTCCAGTAACTCCTGAGGGAAGCCTATGTTTACTACCTCAATGGAACCTGTATGGGATGGGCCATCCCCTGTATAGAAACCCTTTTTGGGTAATCCAAAACTTAATGTATATAGGGCCGTTACCGCCACAGGCTCAGCCTTGCCATTATCCGCATTTAAGCCGGAAGGCACATCTACCGCCAGAACCGGCAGCCGGGCAGAATTTATGAGGTCTATTACCTTTTTCAAGATGCCCTTGATAGGGCCGCGAAATCCTGTTCCGGTCAAAGCGTCTATTACAAGCGAATAATTAAAACTGTCATTAAGGCGCTCAACATCCTCTTCCGAAATAAGTTCCTTTACATTTTTTATCTTAAGGAGTAATTTTAGGTTAATCGCCGCCTCATTTTTTACGTCTTCTTTTTTTCCCAGGAGGTATAGGTCTGCCCGAAGGCCGTCCGTTATTAATTTTCTCGCGGCTACTAATCCGTCGCCGCCGTTATTTCCCCTACCGCAAAAGACAGCAATATTTTTTCCTTCTACGCGCTCTATTTCTTTTGCCTTTACCGCGACGGCAGAACCCGCGTTTTCCATAAGCTCAAGCGTCGATATGCCGCTTGCGGCAGCCATTATGTCCAGTTGGCGCATAGTTTCTGAGCTTACAGCTGTCATTTTACTTTACTGCCGGGCTTTACCGGCTTGTCGGGCTTGGATGCTCCCCTTGCCTCTTCCTTGCCCACTGCGGGCTTTGCTGCTGCGCCCTTTACCGCCGCGCCCTTTGCTAGAGCCGTAGCGCCTTTGGCAGCTGCCTCGCTTTTTCCTGCCTGCGGAGCGGCTGCGCCTTGAGCGCCTTCTGCAGTCTGAGCGCCTTCGGCACCTTCAGCGGCGGCCTCAACAGCCTTTTCCTTCTTTATCTTGACTCGAAGCAGCTTGATCTTTTCAAGGCCGTATACGGAATCGCTTTCAGACCATTTATCTTTTCCTGAAAGAAATTTAAGGCGTTCGTGGCGCTTCCACACCGACCTGTGTGCCTTTTCCTTACCTTTTGATTTTAAACTAGGATGTTGCGACATCTTTCCTCCTTGTCTTACGTTAATTACCTGTTTTGCGGATATACGAATCCGGATATTTTTGCTTGATGTTCCTAAGATCTTTACTGGCATCTGCCTGCGTAGCGTATCTGCCTATGCATACCTGATGCCAACTGCCCGAAGATATAAGAAAAGCCTCATATCCGGCCGCACTTAAACGCGCTACTTCCTTTTGGGTATCTTCGATTTTTTTAAGGGCCATGACCTGTATGGTATATGGCCCGGAAATTTTTTCACTTACCGGGGAAGCGTTTACGCTCGGAGTTCTTTTTACCTCACCCGCCGACACAGGTTCTTTTATTTCCGCTTTAGATGGGTAAGCAGCCGGTGCCGGTATGCGCATCTCTTTCGCGGTCAGTCGCTTACCTTTTTCAACACCCATTGAAAAAAAGAGCGCTAAAAGCATGATTAAAACTATGGAAAATAGAACCAGGTTTTCCCATGAAATGGTTAAGACCA
Organism: Candidatus Omnitrophota bacterium; assembly: GCA_018894435.1. Taxonomy (NCBI): domain Bacteria; kingdom Pseudomonadati; phylum Candidatus Omnitrophota; species Candidatus Omnitrophota bacterium. The sequence goes on from JAHIPI010000087.1 coordinate 31,244, forward strand.
TCTTTTTTCCAAGCGTAAAGTCCTTTTTGAAATACGCGAATTTTCCGCCTCCGGAGGGCTTAAACTCCGGGAAAAGTTCTCCCTGGTCTTGTTTTGTGTAATTTTCTCCCATAAGGCTATCTGAGCTTCAAGATTCCTTTCCGTATATTCAACTTAAATGTTTCGCTGTCTATAGAGAGAAAAGGCCTTGCGTAATTACCCCTGGCCTTCAGCGTTATGCCCATCCAGCCGTTCGCCTCTTCAGTCAGTAAGGTCGTCTTCACTATATCCGGCACGTTGCTTGTGACCGAGCTCGAGAATGAAAAATGTAATTTGCAGTTTAAATCACCTTCTTTGCTTACCCACCCTTCTCCTCGTATTTTCATATCATCTGTCGCGGCCGCAATATTCTTCATATACACAACATTTTTTTGAAAATTCAATATGCCTTCAATGCATTCGAATCTGGCATCGGGCATTTTTGGGATAGTGAGCATGCTGGAGACCGAAGTAAGGAGGCCGATATCCTGCCGAACCACGACATTTCTTACCTTAAAAGATACTTCGCCACTCTGCAGTAAAAGAGCCGACAGATTGTAGTTGATATTCAGGTCTTCGGCTGTACCCATCATACCGCTTCCATCTGAAATGGATACTCCCCCCAAGAAGATATTTCCGGGTATCCATATTTTAGACGCTTTAAAGTCGAGCTTTTTCGAAAACTTTTTTTCTAAAGGCGAGAGGATAAGCCGGTTAATGCTATTGAACCGTATGGGTATAAGCAAAATAACACAAATTATCAAAACCGATATTACGAATACCCTTAATAGATTCTTTCGCGATGTAATCATTTTGTATTTTACCTGTTCTTTTTCAGTAAGCCGACAATCGATTTCTCTCCGATTATTTTTAAAAACGCCTTTACCGCTCTGGGGTCAAACTGCGTCCCCGAGCTTTTCTTTATTTCGGATATCGCCTTTTCAATATCCACCTTCTGCCGGTAGGGGCGTTTTGTAATCATCGCATTAAATGCCCCCGCAAGTGCCATTATTCTTGATCCAAGCGGTATATTATCGCCTTTTAGCCCATCAGGATATCCTGAGCCGTCATAATTTTCGTGATGGTGCAATATTAGCGGGATGACCGGTTTTAAAAAACTCAAGTGTTTTATTATTTTCACGCTTTTTTTAGGGTGCTTTTTTATAATATCATATTCCTTGCCCGTTAATTTCGCGCTCTTAGTAAGTATTTTATCGGAGAATCCTATCTGCCCGGCGTCATGCAGCAGGGCGGCATAATGCAGGTTTCGTAATTCGTCCGAACCGAGCTGCATCTCTTTTCCCATGGCGAGGATTATCTTTATGAAAGACTCCTTGGGCCTGTAACTTCCGCCCGTACGCGTTGCCAGAGTAGTAGCCAGCGATTTTATGCTTCCGAGCGTTATATCTTTCTGCTCTTTATACAGCTTGGCATTTTTAACAGCTATTACGGCCTGCTCGGAAAGAGTTGCCAGTATTTCCTTGTCAAATATATTGAAGGGCGCATTATCTACTCGGCACATTACGCATATCGCTCCCATGACATCCTCGTCGGTTAAAGGCGCGCAGAGCATCTTTTTTGTCATTACAAGTTTCCCCTTGCGCAGAACATCCCGCTTTATAATTCTTGCATAATGGCCGCGGTATAAACCAGATCCTTTTTTCCCGTTATTACCCGCTGAAATATGTACAATAGTGGGTTTCTTATTGCCGTTTGCGAGCAATATGCAGCATCGCTCCGCTTTCAGTATTTGCAGCGAAAGGCGCGCTATCTTAGGCAGCAGTTCTTCTAAGTTTAATGTTGAACTTAAGATGCGGTGTATGGTATGGACAGTGGACAGGGCAATGGCCCTTGGTCTTACTGCTTCGTAAAGCTTTGCAAGCTCGACTTCCTTCTGGAATTCTCTTATAAGCCCCTCCATAAAATTAGAGAATAGCGCTATTATGTCATCTCTTATCTTGTTTTGGGAGTGGCATATTCCGATATATCCATAAATCTTGTCGCCTTGGATCACGGGTACGCATATACCGTTTTTGGAATTTGCGCAGCCGAAACGCACAGGTTTTTTAGATCTCCTCGTCTTATTCAGCAGATTGCGGAACCTTCTCAGGCAGGCATCAGTTACGGCCTCACCTTTCCGGCAAAAGTACGGTTTGACCTTATCTACACCGGTTATGGCTGCTTTATCGGTCTCCTCCGCCATCCACCATACCGAATCTTTTAAAAGCGCTTTAAGTACAGACGCCTCCTTCTTAAAGCCTTCGCTTTTTACTAGCTGTGAAAGTAAGTCTTTAGTATTTTCCATCTATCCTAATATCCCCTTATCTTCGTCCAGATATATTCCTTTTAGGTTTATCTTTAGCGCTTCCGGATTACTAGATTTTGAAAGCGCCTCCTCTTTTGTCACTAAATTCTTTTTGTATAAAGTTGCGAGTGCCATGTTGAATGTGCACATCCCTTCTTCACCGTGTTGGAGCAATTTGATTATCTCCTTTACCCTGTTTTCGCGGATCAATTTTGACGCAATAGGCGTAATCGCAAGTATTTCTACGGCCGGTATCAGGCCTACTTCTTCCCCTCCGAGCTTTTTAAGCAGGCGCTGGCATGTTATCGCTTTTAAGTTGTTGGCTAATTGCATCCTTATCTGTTCTCTTTCGTGATGGGGGAAAAAGTCTAGTATTCTCGTGATGGCCTGCATAGTATCTTCCGCATGGAACGAGCTCAATACCACGTGGCCCGATTCCGCTGCCGATATGGACGTCATAACGCTTTCGGCATCTCTCATCTCGCCTATTACTATGATATCGGGGTCCTGGCGTAGTATGTGCCTGAGCGCCGCGTGAAACGATTCCGTATCTACGCCTATTTCGCGTTGATTGATTACGGATTTTTTATCCCCATGTATATATTCGATGGGATTTTCGAGCGTCATTACATGCTTGTTCTTATTGCTATTTATGTAATCTATAATGCTTGCAAGCGTTGTACTTTTTCCTGTAGAGCTTGCTCCTGTTATGAGAATTATACCACGTTCAAACATGGCGATCTTTTCAAAAATCGGCGGCAAATTCAACTCTGCAAATGTCGGTATTTTGTCTTTTATCCGCCGCATGACTATGCCGGATTCGCCTCGCTGCCTGAATATATTTACCCGGAACCGCCCGATGTTATCCGCTAAGTACGCATAGTCGATCTCGTTTTTTTGTTCAAACTCATGGCGCTGGGTTTCGGTAGTGATTTGCGAAATGATATTTTCCATGTCCTCTTTGGTAAATTTTCCGCACCTATCCTCAGGGATAAGCCGTTTGTTTATCCGATATATAGGCCCGCTGCCCACTTTAAGATGTATGTCCGAGGCATTCTTTTCGATCATAGCCTTTAATAAATCAGATATGTTCATCTTCTATACCCGTTCATATGGTTCGAAGAATTTTTTATACTCGTCAAGCGCATAGCGATCGGTCATGCCGGCTATATAATCGCAGATAACGCGATAAGCCCCTTCTTTCTTCAGCCTTTTTTGAAATTTGGGCGGAAGCTGCTGCGGCTTAGTCAGGTATACACGAAACAGGTCCTTTATAAACCTTATTGCCTTATCCGACATCCTTACTATTCTATAGTGTTGATAAAGATTGTTCATTAGAAATTGGCGAAGCGGTTTCCTTTTTTTGAACATCTCATTACTAAAGCATATGACTTTTTTGTTAAGACGCTTTACATCGCCGCTGCTTTTAATATTTTTTCTTTTAATATTCTTTTCGCTCTCGCTTATTGAATCAGTAACCTGGCTGTCTATAAGTTTTCTTATTATCTGGTATTTACTTTTTTCCTCGGATAACCCTTTATATTTTAAGGCTATTGCCGCGTGAGCTTCGCTCCACAGATCGATTTTTTGCAAGTCGGCTTTATCTATCATGCCGCTCGTTATTCCGTCGTCAAGGTCATGATTGTCATAAGCTATTTCATCCGCCATATCCACTGCCTGTGTCTCCAGGATGGGAAGCGACTTTCCGCCAAGCTCTGCCGCCTGGGAGGGGTGATCAAATAGAGTGGAGTGCTTCGCTATTCCCTCCCTTACCTCCCAGCTTAAATTAAGCCCCGGAAATTCCGGATATTGCTCTTCGAGCAGGTCTACAACGCGCAACCCCTGGGCATTGTGCTCGAATCCGCCATGCCTTTTCATAAGCTCTCTCAGGGCATCTTCGCCCGCATGGCCAAATGGAGTGTGTCCCAAGTCATGCGCCAATGCTATTGCCTCAGTCAGGTCTTCGTTTAGGCAGAGTGCCCTCGCTATAGATTTTGCTATTTGCGCCACCTCCAGGGTATGAGTAAGGCGCGTCCTGTAATAATCGCCCTCATGATTCACAAATACTTGCGTCTTGTATTCCAGCCTTCTGAAGGCGGTCGAATATATTATCCTGTCCTTATCTCTTTGATACGCGCTTCTGTAATCGTGTTCTTTTTCTTTATAGACTCGCCCCCTCGTTTCAGCGCTTTTCATCGCATATGGGGCTAGAATCCGATACTCTCTTTTTTCTATTTGCGTTCTTGTCAGCATCTTTGTTTCGCTTTGCTTTCTTTTTCCGCTTCTATTTTTTTTCTGGCGTCCTCGAAAAATGGCTCTGCAAATTCCGTATTCCAGGTTCTCTCCTCAAAGCTTCTGGTCTTTGAGGTCTCGAGAAACTTCTTAAAGTCTTCATAGTAGGAGCCGTAAATGTGGAAGCTGTCGCTTATGTCTACGTAACGGCCTACGCCTATTTTTTCGCCGCATCGTGAGGATATCTCGTCCGATACTATTTTTTGGAGGTCCGTAAGAGCAAACATATTCATAAAAGATGCTTTAAACGCGTCCCTGCTTCTCCAGTGGCTGTTCATGTTTAATATCTTTTTCCCGTCGATCCCGGCGCTTATCCTGAACCATAGCCGCTGTAGACAAGGAGGGTCATCCGCCTTTCCGTCAAGATCGACATTCCATGTGATTGCCTGCCCCCTGCGGGAATAAGGAACTTCGGATAATTTTTTTATTATTAAATCTATTTGATTCGTGCGTCCGATTCCCCCCTCATAATCGAACAGCCTTTTATGATAAGTATAAGTCCACTTGCCTTCCCGAGGGCTTATCCAGTGGTCATGTATGCCCAAAACGACCTCCTGCCGGTACACCTCAAGGTCCTCAAGGCCGCCTGGAAAGGCGCGGTGTATACGCGGTTCGGCCATGGGAAATTTCACTACTATTATCATTGTGCAGTCTTTGCTGGGCGGATCTTTTGGTTTGTCGTACTCTGTCTTTATGTCTTCGCCCTTTTCCCATGCCGCGAGAACTGCCTCTTCCCATGCAAGTGGAAGATTTTCGGCCTCCACGGTTAATATCGGTATGCCGTAATTATTTATCATTTTATTTTTATTATTTCCCCTTTTATGCCGTCTGCTATCGTAAGCATGCCGTAAGACTTATATTTTGCAAAGATCTTATCCGTAGGGCTTCCGGGATTAAAAAATAGGATCCCGTCTTTTATTTCATTTACGGGCGAGTGAGAGTGGCCAAATACGATAACATCCACTTTTTCCGAAAACTCATCTTTTACATAATTTATCAGATTTGCGGGAGGGCCGTAGCCGTGAACCAGCCCTATAGAGAATCCCTTAACTTTTATTATTTCTTTTTCGCCGAGTAACTTGCGTAACTCGGGCCCATCCATATTGCCGTATACCGCTTTCGTTTTAGCCAATTTTTCTAATTCTCTCAACACGCTCATTTCTACCAGGTCTCCGGCATGGAGTATCAGGTCCGCACCCTTAAATGCGCTTAATATTTCTGCGGGGATATTGGGACATGCCCTCGGTATATGCGTATCGGATAATACCCCTATCCTCATAATTTATCCACCCTCACTACTTTCTCCTTGCCGAATAGATCAAATAAATTATTTACGGCCTCGAGATTCCATAACCATATTTTCATTTCTTTAGCCAGTATCTTCGCGTTGATGTCTATCTCTTTGAAATGCATAAAGATGCGGCGCTTGAGGAGTGGTTTATATTTCATGGAATCCCGCACAAAATCGACGATGTCATTCTCCTCCACTTTATCCTTGAATATGCAAGCAAGGTAAAGCTTATTGTTTACATATCCGGCGACCCACTTTTTCGCACCATTTTCTATTATCTCTACCTTATCGAAACGAACCAGCCGGTGCTTCTTAGAATCTATCTCAATAAGTTCATTATTGAAAGATTCCAGAAGCATCTTTGCCCGTGTAGCTACATCAAGTTTTGAATTATTTACGAAATTTTGTATCATGTTCAACGCGTCGTCACGAAAATTCTTCGCCTTCTCGGATATGTTATCCACAAGAGTAACTCTACGCTTGTGATAAACTTTAGTAAGCCAGAACCGGAGCATCTTATCGTAGAAGGCGTAAGTATTGCCTGAGGTGTATATCAGGTTTTTATCGATCAAAAGTTTTATGTGACGGGACACCTCTTTATTATTACAGCCGGTTCGCCCCACAATCTCTTTATTTTTATAAAATCCATAAGATATAGCGATGAGCGTCTCGCGCGCTTCTTCATACTTGGCCTCTATCACGTCCTGCAA
>JAHIPI010000088.1 GCA_018894435.1 Candidatus Omnitrophota bacterium
ATTTACAATGCGCAATTCCAAATCTAACCGTATCGGAGAAAAACCCCCCGCCATCTGACGGTTCCTCGATTGATTATGCGGATAACCGATGACCATAATCTTTCTGATAACATCCGGCAGTTTCCTATTTTTATATTTCTGCCATATCTTAAAATATATATCGGCTTCACACGAGGCAATGACCACATTATTATTCCGAATGGGCGGATGATTGCTTTTTATCCTTTCAAAAAGCTCAATGCTTTTTGAAGTATACGTTACGAATACGTCGGAAAACGTAAATTCCGAAGGGCCTACCGCAGGGTTATCATAAAGCCCTGCACCTCCGCCGTGGTTGAAGCTTACGACATGCCCTCCGTTCTCGCGTATTACAAGGCAAAGCGTCCTGTTAAAGGAATTGCCCAGACCGGATATCAATAGGTCTATTTTCTTATTAATCTTGCGTCTTACCAGAAAAAGCGTCCTCGCCATATAGATGAGTTCGCTTTCCGCTACTTGCCTCAGATGTTCTATATGGCTTGCGTCAAGTATTATCTTATATTTCTCGGCTATGGTCCTTAGATCCGTCGCTATGGCCGCGGCGACACGTTTTATTTCATAAGCCAAACCGCCTGGTAGCGCATACGAAGTATCTTTCGGCAACCAGTCACGCTGGTATGTCATAAGGACGAAATGCGGTATTTTCTTTATATATTCCCCCATTAATGAGGATACCGAGCCGCATACCCTTACAATTTTAATCTTCTCTCTCGATTTTAAAAACCTATACGGATTTGCGTTATATATAATATCTCTTACGAACTTCTTGATTGTCTTTTCATAAAAAGGGAGTGTATTATACGTTGCCTCTTCTGCCCTTAAAATGCTCTTATCCGAGAACTGGCCGGTTATTATATCTTTATACAAAATAGAAGCTTCCGAATAAGAAATATCCATCCCCTGCGATTTTATTATCTGTATGACTTTGTTGGCATGTAAAAATTGGCAATATTCACCAAACAGATTTCTCTGAATAAGCAACAAGTCACTTATCTCACGCGGCTCATTGCGCATATAGGCCTTCATACATGCTTCAATATCCCTGCAAAGGTTTATGAAATCACTATCCGGAACGGGCCAGAAAAATTCATCCTGCCATTTCTTTATCCCATATTTCTTTATTGAAAAGACGTCGATAGGAAATATCTTCCTGTCCGAGGCCGTTTCGCCCGTGCCGTAATCTACGCGGTCCTTTATGTAGATCAGCTTGTCTTCGGCCTCTTTTAACACTCTATAACCGGCTTTGGTGAATGCTTTTTGCGAAGCTATATTATCTTTTTTGATTTCGGCGATCACCGCTTTATCTGTCTTCATCTCGCTAAAGAATTTATCCGTACCCAGCCTTATGATCTCAGAACCGAGTTTTTTACCAAAGAAAATCGGGTTTAGATTGGCACTTACCGTGACAATGTCCCCGTTAATCTCAAACCTGATCGCCCCTATTTTGTTATTTTGCAAACTGGCCATATATATCTTTGTGCCGGGGCTATTGGTTTTTGAATGAAACCATCTTTGGTGCTCGTCCCAGGGTATTATCTTATCATCAAAAAATTGCCTTCTTACTTCGGGATGATTGCGCCAAGTCCAGAGATCCCTGCAATCTTTATCCATAACCCGGTTTAACGTTATATCTGTTTCTTTCACCTTATGATCCTCACTGCCTCGAACGCCTCGGCATACTTCCTGGAAGCTACGCTTCCCCATTTTGCAGCCTGTGTTTCAATGGCCCTTGGGGAGCGCGGATGAGGAAATTTTCTAAGTTCAGTTGTATAGCATTTTACCGCAGCAAGCTTTTTCTTCATTGTCATCGTAATATCCACAAATAAATTGGGCGCAAAGGTGTAAGGATAGTTCCATTCTGTTGAGGACGGTATTTCAAAAGAGTAAATCTCGCTTACGGTCTCTTCTTCTACGGGACGGCACGCGGTCAAGACCGCGTTAAAGGTAATTCTATGATCTATGTTCAAGTCGCGCCAGTGGTGTGTAAATATTATCTGCGGCTTCACCCTGTTTTTTACCGCCTCTATATTTTTTACTATATCAAGCGTGGGGACCGCATCAAATCTATTATCCGGAAAGTTCAGCGGATATACTTTCTTTACTCCTATAACTCGGTTGGCCCTCTCTATCGAACTCCTCAACGCCTTTAAATCTTTTTCCATTCTATTGGACCCTTTGGCATATCTCGAAGTTATACCTTCCCCAAGTATCAGCGCATATGCCTCGTGGCCTTCATTTATCAATCTGGCAACAGTCCCGCCGCAGCCAAGAATCTCGTCGTCAGGGTGGGCCGCAATTACCAATATTCTGTTTTCATTTTTTTTCATTTCGGCTCTCCATAATTAGCGACTGTTTGAGTATAACTTTTTTACTACTTTCTATATTTTTTTCAACGATTACTTGCGGTCCTATAATGACATCGTTACCTATCTTCCGCCCGGGCAGTACAATGCTCCTTATACCTAAAGATGTCCTATTGCCTATAAAACATCCTAAAAACCGGCGCTTTGTATCTACTTTTTTGTGCCCGACCAATACCTCGACATTTTTCTTATCAAGCCTGTAGTTAGAAGAGCGCGCCATGCCCCCGAAGAAAGATTCATATCCGATAATGCTGTCACCCAGAAAAACCAAAGGCCCTATACCGCTGCCGTCTTGAACGAGCGAATCTTTGACATCCGATGAATACGCCACAACACAGTTACTACCTATGCTCGTATTATTCCGTATAAGCGCATTATTGGCTATAAATGAGTCCTTTCCTATATATATACTGCCCTTGATCCTTGCTCCGCTTAATATCCGAACGCCTTCTTCAATTACCACATTGCCATTGATTTCAACGCCTTTTTCTATCTTTGCTTTATTCGATATGCGCCTCTTAAGCTTTTTTAAATAATCATCTTTAATACCCAGAATGTCCCAGGGGTATTTAAAACGCAACGGCCGACCTTCTGAAACAGTATAATATATGTCAGCATCAACGAGGTCACCCCTCGGCCTCGATGTTGTTACGGGCATATATTTGGATATGGCCTTATTAAACCGCTTATCGCAGGCAAGAATGGGGTCTTTAAGAAAGATGGATGTATGCTTACGCCCTTTTTTGTGCAAAAGAATGCTTTCGGCTATTATCTCTCCTAAATAACGCCCGGCTATCTTATGCAGATAGACGGAGAACTTGTCATTAAACGGCTCAAAATTATGCATCTTGTCGAAGACTATATACATGATTTACCTACTATTGAGTTTTTTGCTGCTTACGCCTATCTGTTTATAATGTTTCTTATAATCAAACTTTCTAAAATCGCCCTTCTTGTACCCCGTAACGATCCACATATAATGCTTAACGCCTAGTAGATCGGAGCCGTATTCATAAATTCTGACGTTCTTAAATTGTTTGAATACCTTCGCCAGCTGTGCCCGGGATTTGAAATACCTGAGCCTGAGCCCTCTTAAGGCCCGGGTAGGATGTTTATCGGACCATTCTGCAATATCGTCGGTCACCTTTTTGGAATATTTAAAATACCAATGATTCGGTTTAAAAAAAGTGATATATATCGCTCCGCCGGGCCGCAGGGTCCTGTAAATCTCTGAAACGGCTTTCTCCAGATCAAGATTATAATATAAAGCCTGATGGCTATATATCAGGTTGAATTTATTGTCTCTGTACGGAACAAGGGGAGGCGTAAAAAGCCTTCCTTCAAAAGGTATCTTCATATTTCTTAAAGCCGCTTTAGTCCTATTGAGAGCATTTCTGGAGACTTCTATGCCAAATACATCATACCCCTGCTCATAGCACATCTTTAAATTAGGGTAACAACCGAAACCTATATCTAGGGCATTTAAATCCTTCATATGCTCTTTTTGGCTAAGGAATGCGACAAATTTAACAAGGTTTTCATGGGGATAACTGTTGCCTTTGTGAGAAATGAACAATTCATCCCACAGGCGGCTGTTTTTATTTTGATATTTTCCTATCTTAGAGAAATTCTTTTCGTATGGGCGCATATGCCTTGATGCTCCTTTTTGTCTTTTTCCCGATTATATTAAAATACTCTTTCGGGTCAAGCCCGCCTTTTTTATCGGCACTCCTCAGGATGTCTATGTTCTCTGCGCTAAGCGCCTGTCCGGCCGCAATATCTTTGACTGCAAAAATAGCTCTCCTTAAGTATCTTTTAAGTTTAATCTCAACTCCAGCAGCCTTCTTTTTTCCCGAACCTAAAGCTAGTTCGGCATCTCTTACGGCTTTGACCATATTTTTTAACTCGTCCGGTTCCAGCGCATAAGAATGATCTGCGCCGGGCAGGCTATTAGATATAGTAAAGTGTTTTTCTATTAAATTCGCGCCCAAAGCAACCGCGGCGACCGGAACCACTAACGGATCTCTTGTATGGTCAGAAATCCCTATCGGCACATCGTATCTTTTCCTCATTACTTCGATTGCTCTGAGGTTGGCATCGGCAAAGTCGGCAGGGTAACTAACCGTGCAGTGCAGTAAAACATAATTTTTTGGCTTATTCATCTTTAAACCTTCGAGCATATCAACAAGGCCGTTTACCTCGGACAAATCGGCCATGCCGGTAGAGATGATCAGCGGTTTTCCGGTACCATGGGCATATTGTATCAACGGGTAATGCGTCATCTCTGAAGAGGCTATTTTAAAAACGCTGACATAAGGGTTCAAAATATCGACGGCCTCATCGTAAAAAACGCTAGACATAAATAAAATATCCCTTTCTTTACAGTAGCGGGATAACTTCGGAATCCACTCTTCGGGAAGCTCTTTATTTTTTGTGATCTCATAACTTGACTTGCCGGGCTTATTCGATTTAATCTTAGGATAGTGCTTATCAGCTTTAAAAGATTGAAATTTAACCGCATCGGCGCCGGATTCTTTGGCAATATCTATCAGCTGAAAAGCCAGGTCCAGTTTTCTATTATGGTTACTCCCTGCCTCTGCGATAATAAAACACGGGCGCCCTTCTCCGATATTCCTGCTGCCTATTTTAATATTATGCACTTTTCATCACCTCTATCACTCTGTCTGCGCCCTTGCCATCTACCATTTTTCTTCCGCACGCCGACATCTTTCGGCGGAGCGAGGCGCTTTGAGTTTTACTAACCGCAGCTATCAGGTCTTTTTCGCTGAACTTATTGTACCATCCCAAATTAAGGCTATAGTTACTGCTC
>JAHIPI010000089.1 GCA_018894435.1 Candidatus Omnitrophota bacterium
ATGCGCCAAGTAAAAATAGTGTAATTAAAGCGCCTAAAAAAAGATAGTCATTGTGGCGTACCAAAAAATAGATAAAAACGCCCGCGAGGCTCCCCCATGTGCCGGGCATAAAGGGAAGGTAGCCGACACCGAAAAACGTGGCTATTGTCTTTACGAGTCTATCTTTCATTAGGCCAGATTATTCTGCGGTTTCTTAAAAAAAATGAGGTTCCGCTTATAATAGTCAATATTACGGTAATGGTCATCAAGACCAATATGATTCCTTCCGGAAAGGGCCGTCCAAATTCCCTGAAGATAAGAAAAAGCAATATGATAAATATGGAAACCATTTGCGAGACGGTCTTGTGCTTTCCTCCCATAGTCGCTTCAATGACTTCGCGCTTCTGGAGCGCCAGAAGCCGCATGCCGGTGACGACGAATTCCCTAAAAATGATTATCACCACCATCCACGCCGGCACAATATCCATCTCCACAAACGCGAGAAATGCGGCGATTACAAGGACTTTATCGGCTATGGGGTCCATAAGCCGGCCAAAGTCGCTTATCATGTTATATTTTTTTGCGAGGTAACCGTCGAAAAAATCCGAAAGAGCGGCTATCAAGAATGTTAAAAAGGCAAGTATTTTATAGATGGCGCCGTGGGCAAAGAGAAAAACCAAAAAAACAACCGCCAGCACCATCCGTAATATTGTCAACTTATTGGGTAGGTTCACTCCGCCCTTCCTTCCTGCGGAACCTCGCCCAGCTAGGAAGGGCGGAGTTCATAAATTTGCACACATCGTCATTGCGACCGCGAGCAAAGCGAAGCGGGAAGCAATCTCTGTAAAGGGATTGCTTCGTCGCTCCGCTCCTCGCAATGACACTTTTAAATAACCTTATCTTTTCTTTCTCTTCCTTCCGCCTCTTACCATCTTGGCGCAGGAGACATCGCCCTTCTTGTCGACGAAATAAAGATAACCTTTCTGCTTCTTTACGCCGACTTTTACGACTTTCTTCGGGCTACCTCCCTTTTTCTTACCGCGTGCCATTTTAGCGCAAGAAACATCACCCTTCTTGTCTATGAAATAGAGATAACCTTTCTGCCTCTTAATACCGCATTTTGCGACTTTTGTTGCCATTTAACTTCACCCCCCTTCTCTATTCGATTTAACGCTATTGCTCTCAAAATCGATCCGCCGCCGTTTTGGCGGATTAATTTCCTATTTTTACACTACTTATGATTCCGTCCAATACCGCTATAGCCGACAGTGCCGCGAGGTAACTCGTCTTCGGGTTCGCCGGCATCGGCACATTATTCGTTACCGTCTTAAGCCTGCCGAAATCGCCTTCGATCTCCACCTCATGTGTATTTGAAGTATAGTCAGGCGAAGTCACTATGCGGACTATTGTCTTCTTTGCTCCCAGCCCGCAAAGGCTCAATGTGGCCGCCACATTGACATTTTTCGGAAAGCCTTTCACCGCCTCAACGGCCGTCCCTTCAAAAATGACCGTCTCATTCTTTATGGAATTTAAATCTATTTTATTCTCTGCTATGTAAGGCGCGCCTGCGAGTCCTTTTGGCGGCTTTTTAGTCGTCAACGTAACAGATCGAACACTTGCCATCATTGCGGCCTTAAGAGCGTCAAGCCCGCATATAGCGCCGCTAGGGATGTACAGCTTGCCAGACGATTTTTCCGCAATTTCGAAAATATCGGGCTTATTTAATAGTCCGCCTGTGCTCATTACGATTATGCTCTTACCGGCCTGAAGCGCTTCCTTCGCGATTTCATAAGAGACGCTTCCGGAGGCGGATTCTACGATAAAATCGCATCGCTTTATAAGTTCATCCTGTTTTAAGGCTTCTATTTCAAGGCCTAATCTTTTTATCAGATCTTGGCTATTCTTCTCGTTTATGTCCGAAACGCCGAGAAGCGTGATGGAACCTTTAAATCTATTAACGATCGCATCGGCTATGACACCGCCAATCGCCCCGCACCCTATTATCCCCACTTTTATCATATGTTATCCAAATTGTCATTGCGAGCGCAGCGAAGCAATCTCCTCAAAGGGATTGCTTCGGCACTTCGTGCCTCGCAATGATGGTTCAAGCTAAACTTTAATACCCCGACATCGCGCTGCCCGTAGCCTCGCCTGTGACCTTAAGCATCTTATCCAGCGCTTTTCGCGCCTTTTCGGCTATCTCTCCGGGTACCTTTATCTCATACACAAGCATCTCCAGGGAATGCGCTACCCAGCCAAGCGTCGTAAGCTTCATGCTTGGACAAATAAGGTGGTCTGTCGGAAGATAGAATCTTTTATTCGGATTGTCTTTCCGCAGTTTATAAAGCATGCCGCTTTCGGTGCCTATTATAAATTCTTTTGCCTCCGAGGATTTTACAAACTTAAACATACCGCCTGTTGAGCATATGTGGTCGGCAAGCTTCAGAACGCCGGGGTTACATTCGGGATGAGCCACAAATTCCGCGCCCGGATGTTCTCTCTTTGCCGCGAGGACCTCTTCTTCCTGTACTCTTATATGCGTGGGGCAGAACCCTTCCCAAAGTATTATCTCTTTATCCGGAAGATTTGCCTGGACATATCTTCCTAAGTTTTTATCGGGGACGAATATAATCCTTTTGTTAGGGAGCGCTTTTACAACAACTATCGCATTGCTTGATGTACAGCAAATGTCGCTTTCGGCTTTAACCGTGGCGGATGAATTGACATAACTGACGATCGCCGCGTCCGGATACTTTTCTTTCGTTGCCCGAAGTTTTTCCGCATTGACCATATCCGCCATGGGGCATCCGGCCTCTTTGACGGGCAAAAGTACCATCTTGCCCGGATTTAAAATAGACGCGCTCTCCGCCATAAAATGGACCCCGCAAAAGACAATGACTTTCGCGTCTGTCCGGACAGCGGCCTGGCTCAGCGCGAGCGAATCTCCGCTTATGTCAGCGATTTCTTGTATCTCGTCCCGCTGGTAATTATGCACTATTATAACGGCGTTTCGCTCCAATTTGAGTTCCGCAATGCGCTTCCTTAGCTTATCCAGATACTTTTTGTCTTTTTGTTCCGGCGTTTGAAGCATTATACCTCCAAAATCACATTATCAATAAGCCGCGTCTTGCCAAAATAAGCGGCTATTGCTATTAAGACCTGCCCTTTCAGCGCTTTAATCTCTTTTAGGCTGCCAAGATCTGCTACTGAGACATAATCTATCCTGGCAGAACTGTTTTTACTTATAAAATCCTTTATCGTCTTTATTATCTTGCGGCTTCCTCTTTCGCCTTGCTTTATCATCTTCTTTGCCAGCGAAAGCGATTTAAAAAGCGCTGTCGCCTCATACCTCTCTTTTTTGTTAAGATAGGCGTTTCTCGAACTCATGGCAAGGCCGTCTTTCTCTCTTACCGTGGGAATAGTCTTTATCTCGACCGGAATATTTAGATCTTCTGCCATCTTCTTTATAATAACTGCCTGCTGGGCGTCTTTTTGGCCGAAATAGGCATTGTCGGCGGAAATTATATTAAACAATTTCGCAACGATTGTGGCTACGCCCCTAAAATGGCCCGACCTTCGGCGGCCGCACAAATGGCCTGATAGCTTTTCAACGTTAATATACGTAGAGTGGCCCGGAAGATACATACTTTTTACTGCGGGATAAAATATCGCGTTGACGCCTTCTTTTTTTGCCATGCGCGCGTCTTTCTTAAAATCGCGGGGGTATTTCGTATAGTCTTCCCCAGGCCCAAATTGCGCGGGATTTACAAATACACTCATGACGACAATGCCATTTTCCCGCTTTGCGCGCCGGATAAGCGCGAGATGGCCTTTATGAAGATAGCCCATTGTCGGTACAAAACCTATTTTCCTGCCGCGGGCCTTTTCGTTTGCGATAAACTTTCTCATCTTCGCCGGGTCCGTTATGATCTTCATTTACACTTTACCCAGTTCCCTCAACCCTTTAAGCACAAACTCCCTTTCACTTATGCGTGGATGCGGGATAATAAGATCTTTTTTCTTTATCTTTTTATTGCTGTAATAAAGTATATCAAGGTCTATTGTCCGAGCCCCGCTTTTAACCGTTCTCACGCGGCCAAGTGTCTTCTCTATATTGTTCAGGGCCACTAAAAGTTCAAGAGGCGTGAGAGAGGTCTCTATCTCCAGTACGCCGTTTAAAAATTTACCCTGCGGCATCTCGCTCACCGGCTCTGTTTCATATATTGACGATGCTTTTTTAAACCGTATGCTTTTATTTTTCTTCAGCTCGAGGATCGCGCTGTCTACATATTTACGCCGATCGCCTATATTTGAACCTACGCCTATATAGCAGTTAACGAATTTTTTCATCTATTCTTTTTACCGCTTCCGCGAGCCTCTTCTTATCGACCGTTATCACCATACGGATATATCCCTCGCCCGATTCTCCAAACCCATTACCGGGCGTGACTACGATATCCGCCTTATCCAGAAGCATCTGGGCGAATGTTGCCGAAGTATGCCTTGGAGGCACCTTGGCCCATACATAAAAGGTCGCTTTCGGCTTCTCGATATTCCAGCCTATACGATTAAGCCCTTCTACCAATATGTTGCGCCTCTCCTCGTAAACTTTAATAACGGAGCCTATGTGCTTTTCGTAATTCTCCAGCGCGACTATGCCCGCGCGCTGTATTGCGGAGAAAACTCCGGAATCTATATTGGCTTTGACCTTTGCCAGTCCTTTTACGAGCCGGGCATTACCGCAAACAAAACCTATACGCCAGCCCGTCATGTTGAATGTCTTTGAAAGCGAGTGGAATTCCACCGCTACAGTCTTTCCGCCCTCTATCTCCAGTATGCTCGGCGGCCTGAGGCCATCGAATGCTATTTCAGAGTATGCCGCATCCTGGCAGACGATAATATCGCGCTTCTTTGCAAATTCAACTATATCCTTTAAGAACCTCTTATCGCACACCGCTCCGGTAGGATTGTTGGGATAATTGAGGAATATCATCTTTGCTCTGTGAAGAAGATGGTGATTTATGGCTCTTATGTCGGGTAAAAAATGGTTCTTTTCTACGAGCGGCATAGACAATACCTCTCCGCCGGCAAAGATAGTCCCCGACCTGTAGGGCGGATAGCATGGATCCGGCACCAGAACGATGTCGCCCGGATCTATAAACGCTAAAGGCATATGAGCTATGCCTTCTTTTGAGCCTATTAGAGGATGGATTTCGTTTTCGTAATCAAGCTCCACGCCGAATCGTTTTTTAAACCAGCCGGCGGCTGCCCTTCTAAACTCCGGCATGCCCTGGTCTAGGGCATAACGGTGCGTCAAAGGATCTCTCAGCGCCTTATTCATCGCCTCTATTATAAAATTGGGCGTCGGAATATCGGGATCACCTACGCCGAGATCTATAATATCGCGGCCTTCATCTTTTGCTTTCTTCTTGGCCTTATCTATCTCAACAAATAGATACGGCGGAAGCTTCTTTAATCTTTCGCTTATTTCTATCTTCATATCAAATCCCCAATACGTCGCGCATGCTGAAAAGCCCGCTCTTTTTGCCTGCTAAAAACTTTGCTGCTTTAAGAGCACCCGCGGCAAACGTATCGCGGCTCTTCGCGCTATGAAAAAGTTCTATAACCTCTTCGTCAGACTCAAACATAACCTTGTGATCGCCTACAACCTCTCCTTCTCTTATGGATTCTATAGGGATTTCCGCGGCAGGTATTTTGTGCTCCAAAGCCACCAGATCTGCCAACCTCTTGGCTGTACCGCTCGGCGAATCTTTCTTATAGATATGGTGAACTTCGCGCATGGAAACTTTATAGTCCTTTGATAATGTCCGGGCTGTATCCTGGCAAAGTTTAAAAAGCAAATTAACCCCCACCGACATATTGGGCGATATCACAATAGGGATATTTTTGGACGTCCTTTGGATCGCTTCATTCTCTTCTTTAGATAATCCTGTGGTACCTATAACGATGCCTTTCTTTAAGTGCTCGGCTGTTTTGACATGTTCCACCGTAGCTTGAGGCGCTGTAAAGTCTATCAGGATGTCGCATTTTGCTATCTCGCGCTCGGCGTCAGTTCCTACATCAAATTCCGAGACAACCGTTATAGCCTTATCCTTTTCAGCCAAGGCGATGATCCTCTTCCCCATTTTTCCGTGCGAACCCGCTATCGCGATCTTTATCATATAAGTCTATAATCCTTCAGGGCTTTAACCAGTTTCTCTTTATTTTCCGGCGCCATATCGCATAATGGCAGTCGTATCTCCGGATCTATCATCTTCATAAGGCCCATCGCCGCCTTTACCGGAATGGGATTGGTCTCTATAAACACCGCCTTCACGAGGGGAAGCATCTTATAATGCAGCGCTTCGGCTTTTTTTGTATCGCTCCCAAGAAATGCGGCGCACATATCCGAAACGTCTTTCGGTATGATATTGGCCACTACCGATATGACGCCCACGCCCCCTATCGACATAAGCGGCAAAGTCAGCGAATCGTCTCCGGATATGAGAAGAAAATCCTTGGGTGAAAGCTGCCTTATGCGCGACATCTGGTCGAGTGAGCCGCTCGCCTCTTTTACGCCGATTATGTTCTTTATCTCGGCGAGCTTCACAAATGTCTCCGGCTCAATATTGACGCCTGTCCTTGAGGCTATATTATAAAGTATCAGCGGTATCTTTACGGAATCCGCTATCGCTTTAAAATGGAGATATAGCCCCTTCTGCGTCGGCCGGTTGTAATACGGGCTTACTTGAAGCGATGCGGCCGCGCCTGAGCTTTCGGCGTGCTTAGTAAGCGCTATCGCTTCATCGGTCGAGTTTGAACCGGTACCTGCTATAACCGGTACCCTGCCTTTCGCAAGCTCGACAGTAAGCTCGATTACCCTGTCATGCTCCTCATACGACAGTGTGGGCGATTCACCCGTTGTGCCGCAGGGCACAAGGGCCGACGTACCGTTTTTTATATGGAATTCTACCAAATCCTTTAAGGCCTTCTCGTCTATCTTCCCGTTCCTGAACGGCGTAACCAAAGCTACCATCGAACCTTTAAACATATTTATCACCATTCCTAGATTTTTATGGTACTGTCAAATACCAATTTGACCGCGCCTTCTAAAAATACATCCTTATATCCACTGTCTTTCTTTTTAAAATATATTGTAAGGGCTTCTCCGCCGAAAGTCCTCACTTTAACGGGCGACCTGACATTCTTCAATTCCGACGCTATAATCGCGCTTGCTGCTGCTCCCGTACCGCAGGCAAATGTCTCGTCTTCTACGCCCCTCTCATAAGTCCTCATTGAGATCACGCGAGCGCCGTGTATCTTTATAAAATCTACATTCGTCCCGGCCGGAGCAAATATCTTATGGTAACGGATCTGCCTTCCTATCTTTTTTACATCGACTGCGCCGAGTGATCTCACAATATGGACAGCATGCGGAACGCCGGTATTTACGAAAGCCAGGTTTATCGTTTCGCTGCCGGAGTGAAGCGCGATATTAAGCCGCAGATCCTCCGGATCGGTCATTCCTACTTTGACCATATCTTTACGGACAACTGCCTTAAGGACGCCTGCTTGAGTCTCTATTGAAAGATTATTTCCCGTTATACCTCTATGGGCAACGTAATACGCCAGGCATCTCGAGCCGTTGCCGCACATCTCTGGCTCGCTGCCGTCCGGATTAAATATGCGCATAGCCACATCGGCTCTTCGCGAACCTTCCAACACCAAAAGGCCGTCGGCGCCTATGGAGTGCCTTCTCGCGCAAACAAGCTTTGCAAGCTTTGAAAGGCTCCCTACTCTACTCTCCACCTTTTTACGGGCGTTGTCTATGAGAATAAAATCATTGCCCGTAGCAACTAACTTGGTAAACTCTATCGTATTCATTTAAGCGCCTTTGGTATGGATTCCCCTCTTATGAGGTCCTCGTATCTTTCCCTGCGCCTTATTATGTAGAATCTTCCATTGATTACCATTACTTCGCATGGCCGGGGCCTTGCGTTATAATTAGACGCCATTGAAAAACCGTACGCCCCCGCGCTCATCACAGCCAAAATATCGCCTGGCCGCACTTCTTGAAAGCGCCTGTCTTTGGCAAGAAAATCTCCGCTTTCGCATATCGGCCCCACTACATCTATGTTGTCCATTGCCGCACCCGGCCGTCTGGTAACGGGCGCTATTTCATGATACGCCTCATAAAAACTGGGCCTTATAAGGTCGTTCATGCCGGCATCCACTATCACAAATTTCTTAGACTGCGTCTTCTTTACATACAGGACCGACGTCACGAGGATCCCGCTATTGCCGATAATGAACCTTCCGGGCTCAAGTATTATCCTGAGCCCCGACCCCTTAAAAAGCGGCAGGATGGCATTCGCAAATTCTTTTGCCGTCTGCGGCTTTTCTTTGGAGTATATTATACCCAGCCCTCCGCCTATATTAAGTGACTTTACGTCTATCCTCGCATCTTTTATAAAAGATATGACCTTCTTTATCGCCTTTATATAAGGCGCCGCTTCGGTTATCTGGGAACCTATGTGAATGTGCAGCCCTATTAAGTTGAGATGGCGGTACCTATTAGAATTGTCAAATATATTCTCTACGACTGAAAGGGCAATGCCAAACTTCGTCTCCTTTGTGCCGGTAGTTATATGCTTGTGCGTCTTGGGCTTCACATCGGGGTTGACCCTTATGGCCACGTCTATTTTTTTAGACATGTTGCCGGCAATCCTGTTTATAAGCGCCAACTCCGCCACAGATTCCACATTAAACATAAATATGCCGCGCCTTATCGCTTCTCTTATTTCTTCTTTCTTCTTTCCGACGCTGGCGTAGACTATTTTTTTTGGGTCGGCCCCCGCCTTTATCGCCCTGTAAAGCTCTCCCCCTGAGACGATGTCAAGCCCCGCACCTTCATTCAGAAGCGCCTTACATACCGCAAGATTTGCGTTTGACTTCATAGAAAAGCATATGAGGGGGTCTATCTCCCTGAAGGCATCCTTCAGTTTGCGGAAATGATCCACGATCGTCTGGTAGCTGTATAGATAAAAAGGTGTGCCGACTTTTTTGGCGATATCAGCCACCCGCACATCTTCGCAGTATAATATGTTGTCTCTGTATTTAAATTCGTGCATTTACCTTTTTGCTTTCTTTTCTTCCGCGGACCTTATATACCTGCCAACCATATCATGAGCCTCTTTGAAAGGCATCTTCTTGTCCCGGACCAGTTTCTCAGCCATGTCAACAGCGGCCAGATCTATATCTTTCAAAGCAGCTTTGATTGTTTCCGTCTTTAACTCTACACCTATAAGAAAGTGCGCCATAATCTCTAATTCATTTTTCACAGTATCGACCGATGAAAATAACGGTTCTTTATCAAGCTGCATGTCTCTGTTGTACGTAAGCGGAAGGCCTTTCATAATAGTCAGTACCGACATCAGATTTCCGTATATTCTACCGGTATAGCCTCTTACTAATTCAAGAAAATCCGGGTTTTTCTTATGGGGCATCATGCTCGACCCCGTACAGAATTCCTCCGGCAAATTAATAAAGTTAAACTCTTTGGTAGAATACAATATCAGGTCCTCGGCTAACCTCGAGAGATGCATCTGAATAATAGCTAAAATGCTTAAAAGCTCAATGAGAAAGTCCCTGTCACTTACAGCATCCAGCGAATTAAGAAAAGGCTTTATCTCTTTTACAAAAATATTATCTGTAAGAAGTTTCTTTTTCGTTTTTGCTAATGCGTCATTATAAAACTTTGCTATAGAGCTTCCGGCTAAAGCCCCCGCACCTATGTAAAGAGGTATGTTCGAATAAAAATACTCTAATCTTTTTTTGTCCCTGGCAAACATAGCATAATATGTGGCTATATAATTCGCAAAAAGAACCTTTTGCGCTCTCTGGGTATGAGTATAACCGACAATATAATGTTTTCCGTATTTTTTTCCCAAAAAAGACAGAGATTTTAAAAAGCTATCCAAAAGTTTTGCAATTGCAAAACTTTCATCATAGCAATACCCCTTTTCATCAAAGGCGATCTGGTCATTTCTTGATCTTAGGGTATGGAGCTTCAAAGCAAGTTTGCCTACTTTTTTAGCGACTTTATTCTGAATATCCGTATGTATATCCTCTGCGGCGGCATCATATGCGAACTTACCTTCCTTGACATTTTTGCTGATTTCTTCCAACGCCTTAATCAGTTTTTCCTTTTCTTTCAGGGATAAAAACTTGGCGTCAGCCAAAGTAACGGTATGTATCAAAGAGTGGACTATGTCGTACTTTGCCAGCTTGTAATCGTAATGAATGGACTTCTGGAACTCAAAAAAGTCCCTATCTATTTCTTTTTTGAATCTCCCACCCCACATTTTTTTAGACATGTTTTCTCCCTTTATACGGCAGGCCCCATATCTCTATAAAGCCCTTCGCAAGCGACTGGTCGAATTTATCGCCTTCTTCATAAGTGGCGAGCTCTTTTTTATATAAGGAATTAGGTGATTTTCTGCCTACCGCTATGCAATTTCCCCTGTGAAGCTTCAATTTAACGGTGCCGTTCACGTATCTCTGAGTCTCATCAATAAATTTATCGAGCGCCTCTCGAAGCGGCGAATACCAAAGACCGTAATAGACGAGTTCCGCGTACTTGGACGCTACCATATCCTTGAAATGGATAAGCTCCCTGTCTAACACAAGGCTCTCGAGCGCGTTATGCGCCGTATATAGCGGCCAACCGGCAGGCGCTTCGTAGATCTCTCGCGACTTTATACCAACGAGCCTGTTCTCTATCATATCGCTTCTTCCGACACCGGCCGATCCCGCTATTTTAGCGAGCTTCAATATAAGATCAACGCCCTTCATTGCTTTCCCGTTCAGCTTGACGGGGATGCCGTTTTTGAATTCTATTGTGACATAGCAAGGCTCCGCCTTAGCCTTATTCACTCCTTTTGTAACCTGATAGATATCTTCATCAGGCTCAAAATAAGGATCTTCCAGCTTCCCACTTTCAATCGATACTCCCCAAAGATTAATATCAAGTGAGTAGGGCTTTTTTTTCGTTGTATCAATTGGTATCTTATTCTTTTTAGCATACTCTATTTCTTCCTGCCGCGTCTTGAGTTCCCATTCCCTAACCGGTGCGAGTATCTTCAATTTTGGATCCAAAGCACCTATGGTGACTTCAAATCTGACCTGGTCATTACCTTTTCCCGTGCATCCGTGCGCCACAAATCGAGCCTTTTCTCTATGGGCTGCTTCAACAAGGCCTTTAGCTATAATCGGCCTTGAGAGCGCCGTCGCCAAAAGATAGCCGTGTTCATAAACAGCGTCCGCTTTCAACGCCTTAAAGACAAAGTCCTTCACGAACTCATCTTTCAGGTCTTCCACTATCACTTTTATAGCGCCTGTATTGAGCGCCCTCTGGCGATACCGATTGAAGTCGGATTCCTGCCCGACGTCAGCCATATAAGCGATAACGTCGTAGCCCTTTTTGGTAAACCATTTTATCGCCACCGAAGTGTCCAAACCGCCTGAATATGCGAGAACGACTTTTGGAGTCATTGTTTTTTCTTTCCTCCTATATAAACTGTAAGAATAGCTTTCTGCACGTGGAGCCTGTTCTCCGCCTGGTCTATAACAACGGAATTAGGGCCGTCTAGGACCGAATCCGCCACCTCTTCACCCCTGTGTGCCGGCAGGCAATGCATGAAGATAGCATCCTTCTTCGCCTTTCCGAATAACTTGTCATTTATCCGATATTCCTCAAAATCTTTGCCCCTCTTATCCCGTTCCGTCTCCTGGCCCATACTTGCCCAAACGTCGGTATACACGCAATCGGCGCCTTTTACGGCATCCTCAGGGTCTTTAAAATAGAGTACGTCGGTTTTGTTTTTATCGGCTACTTCTTTGGCATCTTCGACTAAATCCTTTTTCGGTTCGTATCCCGGAGGTGTCGAAAACTTGATATTTACTCCTGTCAGAGCAGCGGCGTACATAAGAGAATTAAGCACGTTATTACCGTCGCCTACATAGGCAAGCGTCACATTCGTAAGTTTGCCAAGTTTCTCTTTCAGGGTGAATATGTCGCTAAGCGCCTGACACGGATGATAAAGATCGCTCAATCCGTTTATTACGGGTATTTCGGCAAACTTCGCAAGCGTAATTGCATCTTTATGCGTAAAGGTCCTCGTTATGATACCGTCAAGATATCTTGACTGCACCTTTGCCACGTCTTTAATAGATTCCCTAACGCCCAGTTTTATATCTTCGCCCGTCATATAAACGGCATTACCGCCGAGCTGGAATATTCCGACTTCAAAAGAGAGCCGCGTCCTGTTTGACGGCTTCTGAAATATGAGGCCGACTGATTTACCGCTTAACGGCCTTTCAAATTCGCCTACCCCTGCCTTAAGCCCTTCTGCGAGTTCAAATATATAAAAGGCATCTTCCTCGGTCAGATCTTTTAACGATAATAGGTCTTTTTTCATGTTTGCCTGTCCTTATATTGTAGCCATGCTTTCTTTTATAATCTTAATCGCCTTATCTATGTCTTCTTTCTTTACGGTAAGAGGCGGCATGATCCGAAGAATGTTGCCCTGTGTGCAATTTATTAATAGTCCCCTCTTTCGGCATTCATTAAATATCTGCTTGCCGTCGATAGAAAGCTCGACGCCTATCATAAGCGCGATACCTTTTATCTTTTTTACAAAGTCAAACTCCTTCTTCAGGCCCTCCAGCTTTTCTCTCAAATATGCGCCCATATCTCTCGCGTTTTCAAGAAGGCCTTCTTTTTCTATAGCTTCAAATGTCGCCAAAGCCGCGGCCGAAACTATGGGGCTGCCGCCAAAAGTAGAGGCATGGGTACCGGCAGTCAGGGTGTCGGCTATTCTGGATGAGGCAACAGTCGCGCCTATAGGTACGCCGCTTCCGAGCGATTTGGCCAGCGTCATAATGTCCGGCTGAACATTGTAATTTTTAAACGCGAACATCTCGCCGGTTCTTCCCATAGCCGTTTGTACTTCATCGAATATAAGGAGCATATCCTTTTCGTCGCACAGTTTCCTCAATCCTTCAATATATGATTTATCAGCGGCATTAATCCCGCCTTCGCCCTGGATCGGTTCGATCATTATGGCCACGGTCTTCTCCGTAACGGCCGCTTTCACAGCTGCCAAGTCGTTAAAAGGAATCGTCTTAAAGCCCTCTAAAAGCGGCTCAAAACCGTGCTTCACCTTATCCTGGCCCGTAGCTGTGATCATGGCTATCGTCCTTCCGTGGAAGGACTTTTCCATAGTTATGATCTCATATCTCTTCGACTGGCTGCCGTATTTTCGCGCCAATTTAACGGCACATTCGTTTGCCTCCGCTCCGCTATTCCCGAAGAACACCTTGCCCGGAAAGGCGTGATATATTATCTTCTTTGCAAGCTCGGCCTGAAGCTCGCTGTAATAATTATTGGAGACATGGATCAATACCCCCGCCTGCTCCCTTATGGCCGCGACTACCTTAGAATGGCAATGGCCGATACCGCTGACAGCCCATCCGGGAAAAAAGTCAAGGTACTCTTTTCCGTCAGCATCCCAAAGTGTTATGCCTTTTCCTTTTGCAAAAGCGATACCGTCCCTTGCATAAGTCGGCATGACGTATTTATCATATTTTTCCTTTATCAATTCTGTCTTTGTCATTTCACTATCTCCGTCCCTATCCCCTTGTCCGTAAATATCTCTAATAAAAGTGCATGGGGCAGATTTGCATCCAATATATGCGCCTTTTTCACCCCGCCCCTCACTGCATTGACGCAGGACTGGGCTTTAGGTATCATCCCGGCATCTATAACCCCTCTTTTTATTAATTTTTTCACTACGCCGGCTTTCAAAGTATGATATAAGCTATCAGGCTTCTTTTTGTCCTTCATTATGCCCCTTACATTTGTAAGGAGTACATATTTTTCCGCTTTTAACGCCATCGCTATCTCGCTTGCCACATCATCCGCATTGACATTATAAATATTCCCGTCTCTGCCTATACCCAAAGGATAAATGACGGGTATTATACTGTCCTCTATAAGGCGCTTCACGACGGTTGTATCTACCGACGTCACCTCGCCCACAAATCCGAGGTCGACTTTACTTTTCATCTTCTTCACTTTTATGAGGTGGTTTTCCCCTCCGCTCAAACCGAAGGCCTCTGCTCCCATCCCCTTCAGCACTTTTGTAATATTTTGGTTTATGATCCTGAGGGCCTTTTCGATGATTCGGATTGACTGCGCATCGCTATACCTTCTTCCCCCGATAAATTTCGGCTCTATGCCGGATTTCTTCATCATCTTGGAAATAAACGGCCCGCCTCCATGGACGATGATCGGTCTCATGCCGGCGTAGTTCATGAACATTACGTCTTCGAGAATGCTCTTCTCTATGCCTTTTTCATCAACGGCTGATCCGCCGTATTTTATGACGACTACCTTTTTAAAGAACTTCTTTATATATGGTACCGCCTCTATTAATACTTCGCTCTTTTTGATAGCTTCTTTCATCATTTTTCCCTGCTATGTGCTGTACTTCGAATTTATGGCAACGTATTCTTTTGACAGATCGCACGTCCAGGCGATGGCCTTATGCCCGCCGTTTTTCAAATCTATCTTTATGCCTATATCTTTGCCCCTAAAAAGCCGTTTGACTTTTTCTTCGTTATACCTTCTCAATCTCTCGCCGTTTGCAAATACCTTGACGCCGCCGAGGTATATATCTACTTTTAAAGGGTCTATATTTGCGTCGCTTGAGCCGCACGCCGCTACCACTCGCCCCCAATTAGGATCGCCCCCGAAAACACAGCATTTTAGGAGGTTGGATGTCGACACTTTCCTCGCTACTCGCTTGGCATCCTTTTCGCTCTGAGCGTGTTTCACTTCTATTTCCACAAATTTTGTCGCGCCCTCGCCGTCTTTAACAAGCATCTTCCCAAGCTCCATCGTTATCAGCCCAAGGGCCGCAGTAAAGTCTTTATAATCGCCGAATTTCTGATTTATCTTTTTATTGCCGGCAAGGCCGTTAGCCAAAAGAAAACATGAGTCGTTTGTGCTCATATCGCCATCGACCGATATCATATTAAAGGAATCCCCGATCGACTCGCCGAGGGCATCCTCCAGCAATTTTCTGGATATGGCGGCGTCTGTTGTTAGAAAACAGAGCATTGTCGCGTGTTTTGCCGCTTCCAATTCCGGGTAGATCATCCCTACCCCCTTACAAGCGCCGCCTATAGTAACAATGGACGTGCCCAGTTTAAACTTAACCGCCAGCTCTTTTTTGGTTCGGTCAGTCGTCATCACGGCCTGGGCGAAGATACTTCCGTTTTTTTCGTCCAGCCCGTCAACAAGCTCGGGGATCTTTCCCTTTATCTTCAAGATCGGCAGATATTTCCCTATAACGCCCGTTGAGGCTACCAAGACCTCTTCACTATTAATGGCAAGAGCATCTGCCGCAAGTTCTGTCATTAAAAGCGCATCTCTGTCGCCCGCTCTTCCGTTAGCGCAGTTCGCGTTGCCGCTATTTACTATGAGAGCCCGATGCGTCCTATTCCGTAAATGGGCGCTGCTTATCTTAATAGGCGATGCCTGGAACTTATTCTTCGTAAAGGCAGCCGCCGCTATTGCCGGAACCTCCGAACATAAAAGAGCAAGGTCAAGCCTTTTGGACCTTTTTATGCCGGCTTTTACCGCGTTTGCTGTAAAGCCCAAAGGGGAAGTAACACCGCCTTTTATTATCTTCATCTCTAAACCAGGCCTTCCTTTTCGTCAAACCCAAACATTATATTCATGTTCTGCACTGCCTGTCCTGCTGCGCCTTTTAAGAGGTTGTCTATTACGGAGACTGCTACGATATTTTTATCCGTCACTCTTACGCCTATGTCGCAGAAGTTCGTATATGCTACGTCTTTTATTTCGGGAAGCGTATCACTTTTGAATCTCACAAAAAATTCATTCTTATAAAAATCGGAGTAGATTTTATTGACCTCTTTCTGGTCGATCTTCTTGATAGGCTTCGTATAAACAGTCGATAATATACCCCTCTTTATCGGTATTACATGCGGCGCGAAAAGTATATCCACATCTCTTCCGGCAAGGTTTTTAAGTATTTCTATCATCTCCGGCATATGCTGGTGCGCGCCGATTTTATAAGCTTTGAAATTATCCGCTATCTCGCCGAACAGAAGGTCTATGGATGCCTTCCTTCCGGCGCCCGTTATGCCGCTTTTTGAATCCGCTATTATATTGTCTAGCTGCACGCCCCCGCTTTTAATAAGAGGCGCAACGGCCAATATCACACTCGTCGGATAGCAGCCGGGATTCGCTATTAAGTCCGCCTTTTTTATTTCGCTCCTGAATAATTCGGGCAGCCCGTAAACCGCCTTCGCTATGTTTTTCGCATCGGCGTGGCCTTTTCCGTACCATTTTTCGTATAAGTCACTCGGCAGCCTGTAATCGGCGCTCAGATCTATCACCTTTTTACCCGCATTTAAAAACTTCGGAGCAAAATCCATTGAGACCCTGTGCGGCAGCGCTAGAAAAATTACGTCGGAAGAACTGGCCGCTTCGTTAAAATCGAAACTCTTGCATACCACATCTACTCTGCCCTTAAGCCTCGGGAAGAGATCCGATATATTTGTCGGCTTGTCTATGATCGCGCTTAAAGAAACTATCTTGACATCTTTGTGCGAAGCCAAAATAGCAACGAGCTCCTCGCCCGTATAACCTGTAGCACCGACGACACTTACCTTGATCACCTTTATACCTCCGTCGTTATAATCATCAATTATAAATAAAAATACCTATCCTGTCAACCATTATTCGTCGAGGTTGACCTGATAGGTATTTTTTTGCAATTTTCCGCCAGAGAGGCGGATCCGCCTTTGGCGGAGAATTTTAACCGTTACCTCTTAGAATATTGGAATTTCTTGCGGGCCTTCTTCTGGCCGTACTTTTTGCGCTCTTTCATGCGGGAATCCCTCGTAAGTACGCCGGCTACTTTAAGCGATTTCTTTATGGAAGGATCCACTTTTACCGCTGCTCGCGCTAGGCCCAGGCGCAATGCGCCTGCTTGGCCGCTCTTGCCGCCGCCTTTGATGTTGGCCCTAATATCGTATTTACGCAAAAGTTCCGCCAGATCAAATATCTTCCTGATGGTGATACGCTGTGCCTCTGTAGGAAAATATGCGTCAAGCGTAAGGCCGTTGGCCTCTATATTCCCCGTACCCGGAGTCAAGAAGACTCTTGCGACTGCCTCTTTTCTTCTTCCTAGCGAGTTAATGACTTCTTTCATTTCTGCCTTTTCTTTATTATGCCGTTATCTCTTTCGCTTTTTTCGGAAGTTCGGGTTTTTCGGAAGCTGTATAAAGCCTGAGCTTGCGCAGCATCTTCTCTCCGAGACGCGTATGCGGCAGCATCCTCTTCACCGCAAGGCGCATTATATCCTTTGGCTTCCTCACGAGCATCGTCTCGAAGTTCCGTTCCTTTAAGCCGCCGGGATAACCGGAATAACTTGCGTAGATCTTCTCTGTAGATTTTTTGCCCGTAACCTTTATCTTATCGGCATTTACGACAATTACGAAGTCCCCCGTATCCACATGTGGGGTATATATGACCTTATGCTTGCCGGCCAATATCGAAGCTATGCGCGTTGCGAGCCTTCCGAGTACTTTGCCTTCGGCATTAGCCACAAAATAGTCTCTTTTTACGTCTTTAGCTTTAGCTGAATATGTCTTCATAAGAAATGGAATAGTAACATATTGTCACTTTTTTGTCAAGCATATTTTACATTAAGCAGACATAGCCCTTTTGCCGGGGCAGTCGGGCCCGCCAGCCTTCTATCCTTCTTTTTCAATATATGGCGCGCGCTTCCGGAAGGAAACCTGCCCCTACCCGCTTCTATCAAAGTCCCCGCAATATTGCGCGCCATATTATAGAGGAAACCGTCCGCTTCTATTATTATCTCTATAAGACCTTTTTTGGATCTTATCTCCAGGCGCTTTACCGTCCTTATGCTATTCTTCCTTTGGCCGCCATCGCTTCCTTTATAGGCCGATTTGAATGAGGAAAAGTTATGCCTGCCGATCAGCGCCTTTGCTTCCTTCCGCATCAAAGAAAAATTGAGCGGCTGCTTAAAATGATATGCATATTTTCTCAGAAATGGCGAAATATGTTCGCTATTGCATATAAGATAGCGGTAGGTTTTGGATAGCGCATCGTACTGAGAGTTAAAATCACCTCTCACTTCCTCGGCTTCCTTTATGACTATATCAGGAGGCGTAAGTGAATTAAGCGCTTTTTTAATCCGGGCGCTCGTCAGTTTGGCAGATGACCGAAAATTCGCTGTGTGATTTTCCGCGTGAACTCCGCTATCCGTCCTGCTCGAGGAAATCAACCTTACTCTTTCGCCCAATAAATCAAAGAGAGCGCCCTCAAGGACGCCCTGTATAGTTTTTACTCTTCCACCTTTTCGCTTCTGGTCTTTATGCTGTATCTGCCAGCCGTTGTAATCAGTGCCGTCGTATTCGATGGTGAGTTTTATATTTCTCAAAGCAATTCTGCAATTTGTATCGCGTTCAGCGCGGCGCCTTTTCGCAGGTTATCGGCAACGATCCAGAGATTAAGCCCGTTCTTAACGGATTCATCCTCTCTTATCCTGCCGACAAATGTCTCGTCCCTGCCCTCTGCATCCAGAGGCATGGGGTATAAACCCTTCTTCGGGTCATCTATAACGATAACCCCGGGCGCTGACTTGAGTATATTCCGCGCCTCAGCGGCAGTTATCTTCTTCTCGGTCTCTATATTTACGCTTTCTGAATGGGCATAAAATACCGGCACTCTTATGGCGGTGGCGGTAACATTTATCGAATCATCGCCCATTATCTTCCTCGTCTCGTGGAGCATCTTCATCTCTTCCTTGGTATAGGCATTGTCCAAAAATACGTCTATTTGCGGAATAAGATTGAACGCTGTCTGGTAAGGAAATTCCCTGATATTCTCTTTCGGCACATTATGCTTATTGATCTTATGCGCCGAAGAATCTTTAGCTATTTCTCTTGCCTGCTCAAACATCTCGAGGATCTTCTTTTGGCCGGCACCCGAAACCGACTGATAGGTGGAGACGACTATTCTCTTTATCTTAGAGACTTTATGAAGCGGGTACAGCGCTACCACCATCTGAATGGTAGAGCAGTTAGGATTTGCTATTATACCCTTGTGCTTCTTTGCGTCCTGCGGGTTTACTTCCGGCACCACCAAAGGCACATTCTTATCCATGCGAAATGCGCTGGAATTATCCACGCACACGGCACCCGCTCTTACGGCACTCGGCAGGAACTCAAGGCTCCTTGATGCTCCCGCGCTCGCCAATACCAACTCCACACCTTTGAAAGAATCGTGAGTCAATACCCGAACGGGATATTTCTTGCCCTTAAAAGTAATATCTTTGCCTTTGGAACGTTCTGAGGCCAGAAACTTTATTTCTTTTACCGGAAAATTACGCTCTTCAAGTATTTCAATAAACTTCTGTCCCACAGCCCCCGTGGCCCCCATTATCGCCAAGTTCCATTGCTTGGACATATGTTTTTCTCCATCACTTGACGCGGGACACGTTCCTCGCAATCTGGCAAATCTAACCAGGTTAGAATTGCCAGATTAGTACCACGGAACATGTCCCGCCGAGTAGCTTTACAACCAGACCTATCGCTTTTGGTTACGGCTTCTACGGCTTTACAAATTCTTCACAACAAGGTCCCCGACTTCTGTCGTGCTGTAGCCCATCTTGCCGGCGGACATGCTCTTCATCATAGTCGTAACTTTCATAACCGACTTTTCTATCATCTCGGCCGCCTTGTCTTCGCCAAGCGTCTCAAGCATCATAGCTCCGGCGCATATCGCCGCAAGCGGGTTTATCACGTTCTTGCCCGTGTACTTCGGCGCCGAACCGCCTATGGGTTCAAACATTGACACGCCTTCCGGATTCAGATTGCCGCCGGCGGCAATACCCATACCACCCTGTATCATAGCTCCGAGATCTGTAATGATATCACCGAACATGTTGTCTGTAACGATGACGTCAAACCACTCGGGATTTTTTACCATCCACATACATGTGGCATCGACGTGCGCATAATCCGTAGTTATATCCGGATATTCTTTCGCCACTTCATGAAATACCCTTTCCCACAGATCAAAGGCATAGGTAAGAACATTCGTCTTGCCGCAAAGGGTGAGCTTCTTTCTCTTGTTGCGCTTCTTTGTGTATTCAAAGGCGTATCTAAGGCAGCGTTCCACTCCGTGCCTTGTATTTCTGGAAACCTGGACTGCGACTTCGTCTTTCGTACCCTTCTTTATAAATTCGCCTTCGCCGACATAAAGGCCCTCGTTATTTTCGCGTACTACGACAAAATCTATATCTTCCGGCCCTTTGTCCTTAAGCGGCGTCCATACACCGGGATACAGCTTAACCGGCCTCAGATTTATATACTGTTCAAGGCCGAACCTCAGCTTTAGAAGAAGCCCCTTCTCGAGGATGCCCGGTTTTACGTCGGGATGCCCTACCGCACCAAGATAAATGGCGTTAAACTTTTTTAGTTCACTAATAGCTGAATCCGGAAGGACCTCGCCTGTCTTTTTATAACGCTCTCCGCCAAAATCGTACATGGTAGTTTCGTATTTGAAGCCTGTTTTTTTGCTGACTGCTTCCAATACCTTTAACCCTTCTTTGATTACTTCCGGCCCCGTTCCATCGCCGGGTATTACCGCAATCCTGTACATCGTTATGCTTTCCTTTCTGTTAACAAATCATCATCTGGTATTAAAAATAGTATCTCATTTACATTAAGCTCTAAAAACTTTGCCTTGCACACGGGGTTGCCGAAAATATCACTGACTACAGCGTTTGAAGCCGGTATAAACTGTTTCTGGCCCAAGCTACCGATAAAGTCGGACAAGCGGCTTCCGGGAGACATAAAAACATCACATTTTATTTTATAATTATAGGTATAGGCTATTATGGTCTTCGTTTCTTTTTTAATTTTCATGCCGCCCCCTTTTCTATCAGATGTTATCACTATTCAGCATATTCAGAAGTCCGCCGGCCGTTATTATCTTCCGCATAAACTCCGGAAAGCTCTGGGACTTATAGATCTCCCCTGTCGTAATATCCTTTATTTCGCCGCTTTTAAAATCCACTTCTATCTCATCGCCGTCGTTTATCCCGCGCGCCGCCTCTTTACTCTCCAGTATCGGTAACCCTATATTAATGCTGTTCCGGTAAAATATCCTTGCAAAAGTCTCCGCTATCACACAGGATATACCCGCCGATTTTATGGAAAACGGCGCGTGTTCGCGGCTCGAGCCGCAGCCGAAATGCCTGCCGGCAACTATAATATCGCCCGGCTTCACGTTCTTCGCGAAATCGGCGCTTATGCCTTCCATGCAATGCGATGCCAGCTCCTTGGAATCGGTCGTATTAAGAAACTTTGCCGGTATTATGTCGTCGGTATTGACGTTATCTCCGAATTTGTGCACTGTGCCTTTTGCTTTCATGCTACCTCGCCTGGATGAGTTATCTTTCCTTTTATGCCGCTTGCGGCCGCTACGGCGGGATTTGAGAGGTAGATTTTGCTTCCCAAATCGCCCATCCTGCCCTTGAAATTTCTGTTGGTCGTGGCTATGGCCACTTCGCCGGCGCCGAGAATACCCATGTGCCCGCCGAGGCATGGCCCGCACGTCGGAGTGGAAACAACTGCGCCCGCTTTGAGAAACGTCTCTATAAGCCCTTCTTTCAACGCGTCCAGATATATATTCTGAGTGGCGGGTATTATTATCACCCTTACCCGCGAATTTACTTTTTTGCCTTTTAGGACCTTGGCCGCCATGCGCAAATCGCTAATTCTCCCGTTTGTACAAGAACCTATTACCGCCTGATTTATGCTTACATTCTTGAACGCGCTTACCGGTTTAGCGTTGCTCGGTAAATGCGGCGCCGCAACCTGCGGCTCCATCTTGCTTACATTATACTCGCGAATGTCCGAATATTTTGCGTCCTTATCACTTTTATAGACCTTGTATTTTCTCTTGTTCTTCTTGCTTATACCGAGAGTCCAGCGGCTTTTAATATACTTTTCCGTAATCTCGTCCGGCTCTATGATGCCGTTCTTACCTCCGGCTTCTATAGCCATATTGCACATCGCAAGCCTGTCGTCCATGCAAAGATTCCCGATAGTATCACCCGTGAATTCCATAGCCATGTAGCGCGCGCCTTCGACGCCTATGTCGCCGAAAGTATGCAATATGAGATCCTTGCCGCCTACCCATCTCTTCAGCTTCCCTTTATAAATAAACTTCATTGACTTCGGCACCCTGAACCAGCAACGGCCCGTTATCATGGCAGCCGCTAAATCCGTCGAGCCGACGCCTGTGGAAAAGGCCCCCAACGCGCCGTAAGTACATGTGTGGCTGTCAGCGCCTATGACGAGGTCTCCCGGAAGAACCAGGCCGAGTTCCGGCAGAAGCGCGTGCTCTATGCCCATTTGGCCTACTTCATAATAATGTTTTATTTTGTGCTTCGACGCAAATTCGCTCAATATTTTGCACTGGTTGGCACTCTTTAGGTCCTTATTAGGTGTAAAGTGGTCCGGGATAAGGGCTATCTTATCTTTGTCGAATACTTTTTTCACGGCCAGCCGTTCAAATTCTTTTATCGCTAAAGGCGCGGTTATATCGTTGCCGAGGGCAAGATCCACCTTGGCGTCTATGAATTCGTCAGGAGCTATCGCCTTTTTCCCGCTGTGCGCCAGTAATATCTTTTCTGTTATCGTATATGCCATCTAGAGTACCTTAATCAACGCGTCTTCCGTACAGTCCGGAAAATGGACACACTTCACGCAATCTGTCCACACCTTGTGCGGCAGCTGGTATTTATCTATGTCTTTGAAACCAAATCGCCTGAAATACTCCGGCTTATATGTGAGGACAAATACCTTCTCAAGCCCCAAGTTCCTTGCCTCCTTGATGCATTCCTTCACGATCCGCCTGCCTATTCCCTTTTTCTGCCGGCCCTTTTGAACCGCCAGAGACCTTATTTCTCCTAATCTCTCCCATGATATATGCAGCGCCCCGCACCCGATGACCTTGCCTTTCTGTTCATAGACATAGAAGTCCCTTATCTTGTCATACAAGTCGTTCAGAGAAAGCGGCAGCATCTCATCTTTTTTGGCGTAAAAATTCACCAGCCGCTGTATCTTCCTCACGTCTGTCA
>JAHIPI010000090.1 GCA_018894435.1 Candidatus Omnitrophota bacterium
GGCCAATTTATGATAAAGGTAGATATGCCTGCCGGGACTAAGCTTGACGTGGCTAACAAAGTGGCGCGCAGCATAGAGAATACCATATTGAAGATGAAGTATGTAAAAACAGTAAGCACTACCGTCGGCTCAAATAAAGAAGAATCTGCTTCATCGGGTAATATAGAGATGCTGCAGTCAAACCAGGCTCAAATAGCGGTCAGCCTCGCGCCTAAAAGAAGGATAAGCACCGATGATTTTATCCAAGAATTGAAAAATAAGCTGGATAAAGTCGATACGGAAGGAGCCGAAATCAACTACGTGCTTTCTCAGAGCGTGATCTTTTCGGCCTTTCAAGAAGGGGGCGCGCCCATAGTCGTTGAGATAAAAGGGCAGGATTTCGAAAAACTCGATAATATAGCAAAATCGGTTACAGCCGAAATCAGCAAAATAAAAGGTGTTTATAACGTAAAGAGCACGATCAAAGAGCCGGCCCCCGAAACAAAGATAATAGTTGATAAGAATAAAGCGGCGCTGTATAGGCTTTCTGTTCATGACATAGCCCAGACAGCGCAAATAGCCATAGAGGGATGGGTCGCTACGAAATTTAAGGAAGAAGGAAAAGAGATAGATGTGAGGGTAAGGCTTAGGGAGGCCGATAGAAAAGATATTGCCTCTATAAAACAGCTAAAGGTAGCCTCGCGTGACGGCGCGGAAGTCGCCCTTCACGAAGTGACCACTTTGCAACAGGGCAAGGGTCCTAGTGAGATACGCAGAGTTGACAAAGAGCGGACCGTATTGGTCTATGCCAGCATATTCAACAGAAACGCAAGCGATGTTATTAAGGAAGTAGAAGGAGCAATCAATAATGTAAAGATACCCGTCGGTTATCCCAAGCTGAAACTTGCGGGCGAAGAAGAGCAGATGAAAGAATCCTTCTCAAGCCTTATATTTGCGTTGGCGCTTTCAGTGCTTCTTGTTTATATGATAATGGCGGCGCAATTCGAGTCGCTATGGCAGCCGTTTTTGATAATGTTTACCGTGCCGTTATCGGTTATAGGCGTAGCCGCGGCCTTTATCATAACAGGCACTACCGTAAATATAGTTTCAATCCTGGGATTCATAATATTGGGCGGCATAGTCGTCAATAACGGTATAGTCTTGATAGATTACATAAATGTCTTGCGAGGCGAAGGGAAGAATTTATACGATTCGGTTGTAGAGGCATCTGCCACGCGGTTACGCCCCATACTTATGACCGCATTGACGACAGTTTTAGGTCTTGTACCCCTAGCGCTTGGGTTGGGCGAGGGAGCCGAACTCCAATCGCCGCTGGCCGTGACCGTAATGGGTGGGCTGCTAGTATCCACATTCCTTACTTTGATTGTAATACCGACCGTTTACCTCATGTCTGAAGAATTCTTTACGCGCTTTACGAAAAAAGAACCTCCAATTATTTAAACATAAAGTACGATAGCCTATGTCACTCGCGAAAATTTCCGTCGAAAGACCTATAGCGGTAATGATGTTCTATGTGGGCATCATCCTCATCGGTATCATTTCCCTTGCAAGACTTCCCGTAGCGCTCATGCCGGATGTATCATATAAGAAAATAACGATTATTACCCGCGTAAGAGGAGGGATGCCGCCTACGGAAGTAGAGGAGCTCGTAACAAGGCCGATAGAGGATGCCGTATCTTTAGTGGGCCGCATCGAGGATATAACATCCCGCTCCGAAAAAGGGGAATCCCAGGTAGTGATAAGGTTTGAACCCGGCACAGACATGGATTTTGCGGCCCTTGAAGTTCGGGAAAAGTTTACAAGAGTGAAAAATAAACTGCCTAAAGAAATAGAGCGGCCCGTTATAGCCAGATACGAAGAGACAGACGCCTACGTCCTTATAGCGGCAACGAAAAGCGATAAATATACAACTGAATATCTGCGAAAGGTAATAGATGAGGACATAAAGGAGTACCTGCTCAGGATTGACGGCGTCGCGAATGTCGATGTCTACGGCGGCCGCGAAAGAAAGATATTGGTAGAGTTTGACCAGGCAAAGCTGAACGCTTATAATATCTCTATTTTGAGCGCGATAGATATGTTGGGCCTCAATAACCTCAATCTTCTTGCCGGAAATGTCGAGGGCAAGCGCAATAAATATATGCTCAGGACCATCGGCGCATATAAAAGCGTTGAGGAGATAAGAAATGTCCCGATGGCGGTCAGCGGAGTAGGCTCCCTTATAAAATTAAAGGACATCGCAAGCGTCGAAGATTCGTTTATTGAGCCCGAGAATTACGCGAGGCTCAGCATGAAACCCGAAAAGTTCCCAAGCGACGTGGTTTCGCTATATGTGCATAAAGAATCCACCGCAAATACCATAAAGGTGGTAGATGAGATAAAAAAGCAGATAGACGGCCCCATAAGAGAAAAATTGGCCAAGCTGGGGCTTGTGCTCGGGAAAGATCTTAGCATAGATATAATAAGCGACCAGGCCGATTTTATCAAGAAAGCGATAAAAACCGTTAGAAACGCTTTATTGCAAGGCGCCGTGCTCGCCGCGCTCCTGCTCTTTTATTACCTGAGGGATAAAAGGTCAACTTTTATAATCTGCGCTTCAATCCCCATATCTGTTATAGCAACTTTTGCTCTTATGTTTTTGCGCAATACCTTTTTTCCTCAGGAGCCGATCAGTATTAATGTTATGACTCTAAGCGGCCTGGCTCTCGGCATAGGTATGCTCGTGGACAATTCCATAGTCGTCATAGAGAATATCTTTTCAAAAAGAGAAAAAAAGATGAGCCCCAAAGAAGCCGCGATTACGGGTACGAACGAGGTCTTTATTGCTATAGTGGCATCTACGCTTACCACAATAATAGTTTTTTTTCCTATAGTTTTCGTAACGGAAGAAGTAAAGATGCTTTATGGAGAGCTGGCCTTAACAGTTACTTTTTCTCTTCTCGCTTCTTTACTGGTAGCCCTTACGCTTGTGCCCAGCCTTGCGGCCATGTCAAAAAGAGAAGTCCCAAAGGGAATAGATATAAAAAAGTCCAAAAGAATTTACCGTAAATGGCTTGCCGTAATTATACGAAAAAGATATCTCGCTGTCTCAATAGCGGTTATAATATTTGCGGTATCGCTCTTCGTTTTTAAGCACCTGGACAGGGAATTTATGGGCCAAACGGAACAGGGCAAATTTACCATCTTCGCGCGGCTTGAAGCCGGGGCAAAACTGGATGCCTCGGATGAAATGGTGAAAGAGATAGAAGATGTGATATCCCTTAATCAGGCGGTTAAGAATTTTTCTTCCAGGATAGAGGGCTGGTCTTCTCGGATTTATGTGAGCCTTCTTCCGTTTAGCGAAACACGCCAAAAGACGGAAGATGTCATAGAATGGCTGAGGCCTCGCATGAAAGAGATAGAGCGCAAATACCGCGGCGGGTTCGTCTATTTTTCAGAGATACAATCGCCGGGCATGCCCGAGATAAGCTTGGACGTATACGGGCATAATTATGACAAATTGAACGAATTGATCGCGGGACTGGGGCAGGGGATACAATCTGTACCCGGAATGGTAGATCTTAAGCGTTCTATAGAACCCGGCCGGCCTGAATTCAGGATAATAATCGATAAAGAAAAGGCTGCTTATTACGGCATGACTACGCAGGAAATAGCCGATATTCTCCATGCCGAGACAAGAGGGCTTAGGGCAACGTTATTTCATACCGAGGGGAGCGAGGTGGAGATAATAGGCCGCCTTGAGGAGGATTATAGAAAGACTTTTGAAGATATAAGGAATCTTTTATTGACTACTCCCAAAGGGGATATTATACGCTTGAAGCAGGTTGCGCGCTTTGAGCCGGCTATAGGCCCGAGTGAAATACACCGAAAGAACAAAAACAGGTTTATAGAGCTAAGCGGTACATCTACCTCGTTGTCGCAGTCGCGAGCCATACAGACGATTAAAAAAGCGCTCAAGAGTTTTAAAATGCCGCGGGATTATTACTGGGAGTTCGGGGGTGATTACGAAAAGCAGGTACAAAACCAGAAGCAGCTGACACTGGTTTTATTATTAACTGTAATCCTTGTTTATATGGTTATGGCGTCGCTCTTTGAATCATATTACCAGCCCCTTATAATAATGATAACCATACCCCTTGCTTATGTGGGAGCTGTTTTTATCCTGTGGCTATTCAAAATAGCCGTAGGAATAGGAGTCCTGATAGGGGCTATAATGCTAGGCGGAATAGTGGTAAATAACGCAATAGTCCTTGTTGACAAGATTAATGCTATAAGGGCCGAAAATAGATCGGTAATAAGAGCAGTCATATCGGGCGGGAATGACAGGTTAAGGCCCATTCTTCTCACAACGGGGACAACAGTACTCGGGCTTATGCCCATGATATTTGACCGTTCCGAAGCTTCTAATCTTTGGTCGCCTCTGGCCGTAACCGTTACTGCCGGTTTGATCTGCTCAACGATTTTAACCTTGATTTTAATACCCAGTATATATATAATTTTTGAAGACATACGAGGATCATTCCAAAGAAGGACATTCTTCGCCGATATAAAACTATTGGTTAAACTGTTGCGTAGCGAGGCGGCCGTAGTAAAAGTAGCTATTAAAAGGTTTATCAAAAGACAGGAGTAGTATGAAGAGACTTTTCGAAACAAAATACGGTTATTTCAAAGACAACGGAAAAGAATATGTTATTAAACGCCCGGATACCCCGAGGCCATGGGTCAATGCTATATCAAACGGCGATTATGGCCTGGTTATTTCGCAGACGGGTTCCGGTTATAGTTTTAGGGGGAATTCCAACCTCTGCCGCATCAATACCTGGGTACAGGATGTCATAAAAGACGATTACGGAAAGTATATCTATATACGGGACAATGATTCCAAAGCGATATGGTCCTTAAGCTGGAAGCCCACTTGCCCGAAATTTATTAAATATGAAGTCAGGCATGGCATGGGTTACACTGTTATAACCAGCGTGATTAACGGCATAGAGGCGGAGCTGCTTATATTTGTACCGTTTAACGAACCGGTTGAGATATGGAAGGTTACGCTTAAGAATAAGACAGGTAAAAAGAGATCCTTAAGCCTCTTTACCTATTTCGAACTTTGCCTCGGCAATCCCAACGGCTCTCACAGGGAATACCATAAGACGTTTATCGGGACCGAATACGATAAATCTTTAGGCGCCATGTTTGCCGACAAGCGGCGCGAAGTTAATAGAAAGATAAGCGACAAGGATTTGAGCGAGTGGCCGTGCAGCATATTTCATTCATCATCCGTTAAGCCAAAGAACTGCGAGGGCGATAAAGAGAACTTTTTGGGCAATTATGGAACGCTTGAGCGGCCGAAAGCGGTATCGGAAAACCGCCTTACCGGCACCACGGGACGCTGGTCCGATCCTATCTCGTCTCTGCAGGTAGAAATAGACATTCCCGCGAATTCCGAAAAGATAGTCATATTTACTCTGGGCGAGACGAAGGATAAAGACGAAGCCGCGCGCATCATAAAGAAATATAAAAGCGAGGCGCATGCTGATAAAGCGCTTGCCGAGGTAAAGAAGATGTGGGATTCGCTTCTTTCCGGCCTTACGATAGAGACGCCGGATCCTGCCATGGATCTCATGGTCAATACGTGGCTTAAATATCAGGCGATATCATGCAGGTTATGGGCAAGATGCGCTTATTACCAGTCAAGCGGGGCATTCGGTTTTAGGGACCAGCTGCAGGATGCTCAAATATTCTTTTATCTTAAACCATCCCTCGCGAAGAAACAGATACTTTTGCACGCGGCGCATCAATATTACGCCGGCACAGTGTACCATTGGTGGCACACGCTTACCGAATGGGGATTAGATGCGGGGTTTTCAGACGATCTTCTTTGGCTCGCGTACGTTACGCTTAATTATATAGACGAGACTGATGATTATAAAATATTAGATGAAGAAGCGGTGTATCTGGACGCGCCGGCGGAAGCGCTCTATTACCACTGCGTGCGCGCGATTAATAAAGTCCTTGCCAGGTTTTCAAAAAGGGGCCTTCCTTTAATCGGCGAAGGCGACTGGAATGACGGACTTTCAAGCGTAGGGGTAAATTGGAAAGGCGAGAGCATATGGCTCGGCCATTTTCTCTATGGCATTCTCGAAAGATTTGCCGGAATATGCCTGAAAAGAGGCGACAAAAAATCATACAATATTTTTATTAAACGGCGCGATATGCTTAAAAAAGCCATTAATAGATATGCGTGGGACGGAA
This sequence comes from Candidatus Omnitrophota bacterium, assembly GCA_018894435.1. Lineage (NCBI taxonomy): Bacteria > Pseudomonadati > Candidatus Omnitrophota > Candidatus Omnitrophota bacterium. The sequence goes on from JAHIPI010000090.1 coordinate 6,253, forward strand.
AGTGGTACATAAGGGCGATCAGCGATAATGGGAAGGTCTTAGGAAGTTCAAAATCAAAAGAAGGCAGGATATTCTTTAATGCCCAGAGCTGGTCGGTGATAACAGGCAGCGCGGAAGGAAAGCGCGGCATAATAGCGATGAATTCCGCCGAGAAATACCTGGACAGGGAATACGGGCCGTTACTATTTTATCCCGCATATTCTGTGCCTGACCCCGAAATAGGATACCTTACGCGCTATGCAGCCGGTACCCGCGAAAATGGCGGTGTCTATTCCCACGCCGCGACGTGGGCTATCATGGCAGAATGTATGTTAAAAAGGAATAATGTGGCGTATAATATGTATAAGAAGATGATACCGCCCGAAAGGGGCATGGACCCGGATTTTTATAAGGGTGAGCCGTACGCCATGCCGGGCAATATAGACGGGCCGGATTCGGCCAATTTTGGCCGGGGAAGCTGGACGTTATACACCGGTTCCGCCGCGTGGATATTCCGCGTTATAACAGAATGGATATTGGGCGTAAGGCCCGGCAAAGACGGCCTCGTAGTCGATCCGTGTATCCCCCGTAGTTGGAAAGGCTTTAGGATGAAGCGGTTATTCCGCGGAAAGATGTATGAGATCGAAGTAAAAAGAGATGAAACCGGAAAACTAAAAACAAAGGTAAAAAGAATATGAAAACCATCTCCTTTTTGACAATATTGGCATTGGCGGTTCTTACGTCTTTCTGCCCCCTTTTCGCGGAGGATATATCTGAACGGTATGAACAGGATGAGGATATAATACAACCCGATGAAATCCCTACGCCGGCGTTTCAAATAATACCGCATGCTCCGGAAGCGAAGGATGACCCGGCGCCTCGGGAGAAAAAAACCAAAAAGCAGGCAGCGTTTGAAAAGAAGCAGGCTAAAGAGGCTGCAAGACAGGCCAGGATAGATGAAAAGAAGGCGAAGGCCGAGGCGAAGAAGCAGGCGAAAATAGAAGAGAAAGCGCGCAAAGCGGCCGAAAAAGAGGCCGAAAAGAAAGCCAAGGAAGATGCGAAGCTAAAAGCGCAAGAGGACTCCATGGCAAAAAGGGCCGAACGCGCAAAATTGGAAGAGGAACTTGAGCAAAAGAGATTGACCGACGCTCAAAGAAAAGAAAAGCTCTATAAGAAAATAGACGGAATAGAGCAGGAAAGAAATGTGGAATACCGGCAAAAAAAAGGCACGCGGGACAAAGCGCCCGCATCTTTGGAGCAGCGCCCTTTTGAAACCGTCCCCGAAGAGGTTACCGAATTGATCAAAAAAGGCGACGAATATTATAATAACAAAGATTACGACAAAGCAAGGGAACATTACGACAAAGCAAGGTTTCTAGTGGAAGAGAAGAAGAAAAAGAAATAAGGCGCCAGCATGATGAATTACGCAAAGACAGCTATACTATTGATACTTTTGGCGGCATTGTTTATGTGGGTAGGCGGCATGATAGGCGGCCAAACAGGTATGATCGTGGCGTTTATCTTGGCCATGGTCATAAATTTCGGAAGCTATTGGTTCAGCGATAAAATAGTGCTCGCTATGTACAAAGCCCAGAAGCTGGACGAGAATACATATTCGGAGATATACCAGATAGTCGCCGAACTTGCTAAAAAAGATAACATACCTGTTCCGAGGATTTATCTCGCGGCCATTGATGTGCCGAATGCGTTTGCCACAGGAAGAAATCCTAAAAATGGCGTCGTATGCGTTACGCGGGGAATTCTCAATATGCTGAACCGAGAGGAGCTGAAGGGGGTAATTGCCCACGAGATGTCTCATATAAAGCATAGGGACACCTTAATAATGACGGTAGTCGCCGCCATAGCAAGCGCTATTATGATGATGGCTAGTATGGCAAGATGGGCTGCTATATTCGGCGGTTTTGGAGCGAGGAATAGTAAAGATAGATCGGGAGGTATCATAGGGCTCCTTGTCGTCGCCATAGTTGCGCCTTTGGCGGCCATGCTGATACAGCTTGCCATATCGCGCTTCCGCGAATACGCTGCCGACGAAAACGGAGCAAAATTGGCAGGTTCGGCCAATGGACTCGCAGCGGCTCTGCGTAAACTGGATCAGGCAGCGCCGCGCTATAAATTTAATGCCGCGCCGCAGACGGCGCATCTTTTTATCGTAAATCCTTTGCGCGGTAATTTTATGGCAGACCTTTTTAGGACGCATCCTTCTACGGAAAAAAGGATAGAGCGCCTGAGGGCGATAACGAAAGAGGCTATACTCTGAAGTTAAAAAACTATTTTGAGATAACAGGTATCGGCAGTGTTCCATACAAAGACGAGAAAAAAGCGTGCGATGTCATCTTCCCCA
>JAHIPI010000091.1 GCA_018894435.1 Candidatus Omnitrophota bacterium
GAGCTTGTCGCTCTTTTTCGGCTGGAACATCTTAAATTTCAGAGATTCTGCGCCTGCTAGAAGCGGAGTAATATCCACCGGTCGAGTGGAAGGAATTATGCCGACTGTCTTTTCGTACAGGGTCCTGGCCGAACGCGCGAAAAACTGCCCCGACAGCGAACCATCCTTGGCTGAATTTACGACATAACTAATGGGAATAAGAAGCAACACCAGGAATATAAAAAGAGATACCATCATTCCCTTGCAAAATCCTATAATAGGGCCGCCGAAGGCATTGATCCACTTATTAAAATTGGGAAATATTTCTACCTTTACAACCTTTTTGATAAGTCCGGTTGTAAACTGAAATAACAGATGGGCCAGAAATGCTACGGCCAAAAACGATATGATATTTGATATGTTGAGAGGGATATAAAGGTATTTTGTTATGAAGGCGGCTATTCGGGAATAAAAATGTATACTTAAAACTATAGCTATTCCCATCCCTAATATATTAAAAAGCTCAGCAAAAAAACCTCTTTGCGAGCCGACGTAAATACTTCTTAATATTATGATTAGGAATAAAACGTCTACCCAATTTACTCTACTTACCCACTCCAAAAATTATACCCCCCTTTTTACCAGCTAGTATTAGTGTGTAATATAAGGTAAGAAAGTATACCACAGGATTATATTACTGTCAAGATATGGAGGTAAATTATATGAGAGATGCAAGAGTCAGCTCTTTATCTACCTTTTGTATCCTAACCGGAATGACTTTGGATATATATCTTTCGTTCTTTTTGCCAAGTGTGCCGCCTATCAAGACATTTATATAGTGATCATCGTAACCCTTTAAAAGCCCGGTTTTTTTGTCCCTTTCGGCTTCAACCAGCACCTTTACTGTCTTGCCGTTAAATTTTTTTCGAAATTCATAAGAATACTGTTCGGCCAGGGCTTTCATAATTTTCATCCTGCCGGCCACAATATTTTTGGGGAGTTCTCCCTGCAATTTTGAGGCAGCAGTCCCTTCTCTTTTACTGTAAGGAAAGATATGGATGCGCGAGGGCCTGATCTTCGCTATAAGCTTACAGGTGTTCTGGAAATTCTTGCTGCCTTCGGATGGAAAACCTATCAATATATCGGTAGTTACGGCTATGCCCGGTATTTTGCGCCGGGCATTCTGAACTATCTTTGCGTATTCGCGAAATGTGTACGGGCGGTTCATCATCTTAAGGATATTATCGTCGCCGCTTTGAAGCGGTATATGAAGATGCTTGCATATCTTCGGCGATCTTTTTATTGCGCCGAGCAGGCCATTGTTCACATATTTAGGTTCTATTGAACTTAGGCGTATTCTGAAATCGCCTTTTATGGCGGTAAGTTTCCTAAGTAGGCTTTCTATAGATTTTTTCGGAGTATATTCCTCGCCCCACGCGCCAAGGCAGATACCGGTGAGCACTATTTCTTTGAATCCCTTTTTTAAAAGGCGCTTTGCTTCGGCTATTACCGCCTCCTCACTCCGGCTCCTCGAATAACCCCTTACAAGCGGCACCTTGCAATATGAACAAAAATTATTGCAGCCGTCCTGAATCTTAAGAAACGCCTTTGATCTGTCTTTAAAATCGGAGATGCCCGGCTCCGGATATTCTGCTGCCGGCCGTAGGCGCGGCTCAGTTTTTTTTGAATCTACGATATCTGCTATTTTATCTTTGTCTTTGTTCTTTATCATGAAGGAAATCCCGTCTATAGCGCTTATTTCGGCGCGGTCAAGCTCCACGTAGCAGCCGGTAACGACAATTTTTGCTTCGGGGTTCTGCCGATGCGCCTTTCTTATGAGGCGGCGGGATTCTTTGTCGGTCTTTTCTGTGACTGTGCAGGTGTTTATTACGTAGACATCGCATGGCCGGCTAAAATCTTTTTCTTCGTAGCCGGCTTTTATAAAATTCTCGCGGATCGATTGAGTCTCGTATTGATTGACCTTGCAGCCCAATGTATAAAAAGCGCACGTCTTCATTGGGGTCAGACCCCTGGTAGTGTTGGGGTCTGACCCCAATAAGCGTATCTCAGCATCGCGAGGGCTGCGACTGCGGCGGTATCGCTTTTTAGCACAAGATTGCCCAGCGAAACGAGAATAGCCCCTTTTTGGCGCGAGCGCGCGATCTCGTCGGGGGTAAAATCGCCTTCGGGGCCTATCAGAAGAAGTATATTTTTAGGATCTTTTGCGGAGGTTATCGCCTTGTTTAACGGAATAGTCTCTTCGGACAGACATGGCATAAGAACCATATCGTACTGCGGAAATATATCCAGCATCTCATCGAATGTATTTATTTTTTTAATCTTTGGCAGATCTCTTCTGCCGCATTGCTTCGCGGCTTCAATCGCTATTCTTTGCCATCTCTCAAGCTTGTGGCCGCCGGCGGCTTTGTCGGGGAGGACAACCGCTCGTCCCGTTTCAAGGGGAATGATCTCAAGAGCCCCAAGCTCTGTGGCCTTCTCGACAATATAATCCATTTTATCTTTTTTTATCAAGACTTGCGCGAGAGTTACGCGGACGGAAGGCTCTCGGGGAGAGGTGACAGTCCTTTCTATATTTATGATCACGCCTTTATTTTTTACGGACTCTATTCTGCCGGTATATTCCTCGCCGGAACCGTCAAAGACTGTCACCTCATCGCCTTCCTTAAGGCGCATGACGCTTGAGATGTGCCGGCTCTCTTCTTTACCGGCGTATATCTTACCATTTTTTACTGCCTCCGGCGGCACGTAAAATCTACTCATTCCTTCTCCCCGAAAACTTCAGCGGTAAAAATATAAATATCGACGTCGCCGTACTTCCACGCATCCGGCAGGAGGCCTGCTTTATGCGAGCAGAGATTAGTCATGAACTCGTCTTTAGTCCAGCCGGTTTCTGTGGCTACCTGCGGCAGGAACACTCCGCTATTAAAGCCCTTTCGCACAAGAACGCCATGAACGCCCATTTGGATTTCGTTTATGTCCTTGACCTTTTCGAGCTCCGAAAGGACTGAAATCTCTATATCTATGTCTTTCATCTCACCCAACGTTACTTTCGGAAAACGCGGGTCGCCGGTAGCTGACTCTATAGCCATATCGCGCACTGTAAGGTAAAGCGGGCCTTTCCCTATTATATTCCCTATGCAACCTCTTAGCTGGCCTTTCTTGTGCAGAGTAACAAAGCCGCCCATCTCTTTATTGAGGACAGGATCGTTTTCTTTTGCCTGAAGCACATTCCCTGTTTTGAGATAAGACTCTATGGTATCCCTTGCGATCTTAAGTAACGTTTTACGCTGTAAATCGTTAAGCATTGTTCCTCCCTTGGGTCGAGCCCCAGGCCTATCGCCGGGTACGGCGGAATCTTTATAAATAACGGCGCTGACATAACCAACAACGCTCTTCATGTCGCCGGTAATGTTGCCCGAATTTGCGTATTGGAGTATCTCTATATTACCGGCGCCTATTTTTCTTGCGGCAAGAAGTACTGTAGCAACAGGCATATAGCCACAGAATATCTGTTCGCGCTTAACTGAATTATCATAAATCTCCTTTGCGGCAAAATTCCTCAGAAGTTCCACGCTCGCCAGGTCTATTTTTCGCGCATCCCGCTCAGTATGGTAGTGGCTCATGTCGGTTGAAGCTACAATCAGAATATCGTCCCGGCCGCTCGTCATATCCGCCAAAGCGCTTGCGAGTGTTTCGCAATTTGCGAAGGAACCTCCTCCGAAGGCTATGGGAACGATCCTTGCTCCGGGCAATACCTTCTTTATAAACAATAGCTGCATCTCAACGGAATTCTCGTCTGTAAAAGCCTGAGGATAAAATGATGCCTCTTTGACACGCGCCATAAGTTTTGACGCAAAATCGGAATCTACCTCTATTGCCCCTAAAGGCGTATTGAAATAGCCGTCTTTGTAAATAGATATGCCTCTAAAAGGCGCCCTGTGGCAAAATCCCAGAAGTACCACTGTTTTATAATCGCGGCCCTGAATCGCCTTATACGCATATGCGGCAACTGGTCCCGAATATACAAGCCCTGCGTGCGGAGCGATAATAGCGACGACATCGCCTTTGACCGGACTTACCTTCGCCTCTTTTAAGTAACTGTCTAGGGTGGATGAGAGGACGCTTGAAGATGCCGGATACCATGAGCCGGCGAGGTCAGCATCTTTTACCTCCGCCGTGTGGGCGGTAAATGATACGGCTATAAATAATATGATTAAGATTATTTTTTTCATCTTTTCATTTCGGAAGAGGTGTGGTGGCCCCTCCGCGCCTATCCGCCTTCGGCGGACTTAACGGCGCTGTCCCTAACGGGACTCCCTTCGGTCGCGGAACCAAACTTTGCTTCGCAAAGTTTGGTGGAGCCGACGGGAATCGAACCCGTGACTCAGCGTTGCGAACGCTGCGTAATCCCGCTTTACTACGGCCCCTGAAATTATTTCTTAATAACCGTAAAACGCCATCTGTCTCCGGCCCTTGACCAGGCGGATGTCCTTGCGTCGCGCTGTTTAACGAGCCAGCTATACATCGCCCCGTCTTCAAACATGTCGGCCGGAATATCTATAGTGCGGACGTCCCGCTTCAATTCTACGCTATATATTCTGTTGTAATTATCTTCCGATCCTTTAAATAATTCAAAACGGTACGCCTCGCGGCCGCCGCCGGGTTTCGGAAGCGAATGCCACTCAAATGTCAGGCTGTCTTTCCCCGTAAGGTTTACTTCGTGGTCGTTTCGCGGCGAAATATACTTCACATCCGGAGTCTGAGTGCTTGAGCGCATTGCGTTTGCAAAAATAGGCGCCATAATCACTATTGCCGCCAAAATGATCGAGGCCAAAAAACATATTTTTTTCATATAACCCTCCGAATTTTACCTCACCGACTCCTTGATCCATTTTAAATAATCGCTACTCACTTCGTCAATAGAAAAAGATACTATTTCCGGCACTTCGTAACTATGCAGATCTCTTATCGCTCTATCAATCCGGCTGAAATTCTTTTTTAAGCTTTTCATTATGAGGAGCGTTTCGCCCGTCCTTTCAATATGCCCCTTCCAGCGGAATATAGACCTCGCGCCCCGTATCATATTTGCGCACGCGATAAGTTTTTTCTTTATCAATTCGCCCGCTATGCGCTCAGCCTCTTTTTCTGTAGGGCAGGCGGTAAAGATTGCGATGCATCCGGATTTTTTCATTTTGTATATTTTAACCCTGTTTTTACGGTATTGCAATGTATCGTTACGATATCTTCTATATTCTCGGCGTAGCCTCCGGCGAGCACTACCGATACGGGCACGCCGAAATTTTCCGCGGTCTCAAAAATAAATTCGTCTCTCTTCTTTAAGCCGCCCACCGTCAATGAAAGATTGCCTATCTGGTCTCCTTCGTAAGGATCGGCCCCGGCTACATAAAGTATAAGTCCGGGCTTAAAATCGCTTATTATCTTCGGTATGTGTTCGCGCAGCCTGCCAAGGTAAATCCCATCAGAAGCGTAGTCCTCCAATCCTATATCCATATCGCTTTTCGGCTTATGAAACGGGTAATTATGTTCCTGATGTATAGAAAAGGTAAAGACATCTTTGTCGTCCCAGAATATATCTGCCGTACCGTTACCCTGATGCAGGTCGCAGTCGATGACCATCGCCTTTCGGATTTTTTTCTCCGAGACCATCTTCTTTATTGCTACCGCTACATCATTTAAGACGCAAAATCCTTCGCCGTGGTCCCGAAACGCGTGATGAAATCCTCCGCCTATATGTATGCCCACACCGCCGGCAAGCGCTATTTTCGAGCTTAATATCGTGCCGCCGACGCATACATAGGAAGAACGTACGATCTCCTCTGAATACGGCAGCTCAAGTGTAAATATGTCTTCGGCGCTAAGAGTGCCGTTTTTAAGCTTGCTTACATATTCTTTAGAATGAACGAGAAGTATGTCGTCATCGGATGCCGGCAGGGCAAATTCAAAATCACCCTCGCCGAGGACCTTCTCTTCCACAAGGCGAGCGCGTATCAACCGGTATTTCTCCGTAGGGAACACATGTGCCCCTATGTCCACTTCGTATTCGTCTGAATAGACGACTTTGTTTTTACCCATAGGCTTTGTAAAATATATTACCGTATCTTAATTCAGCTCGCCTATCATCTTATCAACGGCATTCGTCATCAGCCCCCAGTGCTCTTGGCTGTGAACGGCGAATTTCTGCTTCCTGCGCCAGCCGCCGTCCGGTTTCTTCTGCCAGAGATAAAAACACAATTGCTTTCTCCCCCACGACTCCACTAATACAACAGCCGACCACCAGCCGAATTTTTTATTTACTGTCACCGACTGCAGCACCTTTAGCGGGGAAGCTATCGGTATGAGCTCGTCCTTTATTACGTTTGGATCCGTCATCTTGCCCTCCCTCTTTTTTGCGTTCGTTGAGACTTTGGCACAACGGACATTTGGATATATTGCTGTTTATACTATCTACATATGTATGAGTGCATATGCTGCACTGCCATACATAAAATTTTTCCTCGCCGAAACTTGGAAGCTTTGTCTTCTCCTCAAAAAATATCCATAAAAGGAAAACGCCTATTACGGAAAAGAGAAGGTACAGAAACACCGCTTGTGATATATCCAGCTTTATCATAACGCGCTATTCCCTCGACAAAACTATCCTGGCCACGCCCCATTGCTCATTTTGGGTACTCGTTCCTAACGGCGTGAATTTCCAGTTTTTCAGGTACCTTATTCCCAGAAGGTCCGCGTCGGCATTACCCGAAGAGACGAGCGGTATTATTTCCTGGACATCCCCCTGAGGTGATACGGAAAATTTCAATTCCATATTAAAAGGCGCGGCGCCTGAAATAGGCTCGGGCACACGCGGTTTCTCAGGCTTATAAAAGACCTCTCTTGACGCTACGTCCCCCGAGATCTCACCTTCTTTTTGCCGAGCCGCACGCTTTGACTTCTTGGGGTGCCTCGTGAATGCCGGCACCTCTTTAGTTTCGCGAAAAGATATGCCGAGTGATTCGCCTATCTTCTCCTCACTTTTTTTCGCCATATCCATCGCGGCTTTATCTTGAACAGGGACTTCTTTCATCCATGTACGGATCTCGGGCGCTATCTTATTATTAACCTCATAATCTGTCCTCACCGCAACCGGTTTATTGGCCATCATTATATCAAGCGCTGTCTTTTCTAATATAGGCCCCAAAAACGAAATGGCGGTGAGCTCTCTCATCTTGTACCCGCCGGGTAACGCTACTATATTCACGGCGCTTATAGCTACGATGTGCCACAAAACTGATATAGCAAGCGCTATGCCGAAAGCCCTATTCACAAAAGTCAATCTATTCACGCGCTATTTGATCTCCTGCGAGGTTGCGATGTTTATCTGCGTAATACCCGCATCCCGGCACATGTCCCATATCTCCACTATCTTCCCCATAGAAGCGCGCCTGTCGGCTTTGATTAAAAGTGGTTTCTTTTCTTTTGCGGCAATCCTGAGCCTTGAGTCGAGTTCTTTAGTCGTGATGGCGCGCTCGTTAAGGTAGACCATATCGGAGCCGGTTATGAGTATTATGAGGCTCTTTTCATGAAGCACCTCGCTCGTAACGGCCTTTGGCAGGTTTACCTTTATGCCCGGCTGCACTATAAAACTGGACGTCAGCATAAAGAAGATAAGGAGCTGGAAGACTACGTCGATAAGCGGCGCGATATCTATCTGGCCCTTTACGATCTCTGTCCTGCGTTTAAACCTCATACCTGTCACCCCTTGTCGTAAGTATATTCATAAGTTCGGTTGCGGCCTTTTCCATTTCAAGCACAAAATTGTCCACCCGGCTTACCAGATAGTTATACGCAACATATGTCGGGATAGCCACTATGAGTCCGGCCACGGTAGTAATAAGCGCTTCCCATATTCCGCCGGCTAAATCTCCTGGGTTTATGGGATTTAGCGACGTGGACTTCTCCTGTATTAGCTGGAAACACTTGACCATGCCGGTAACCGTACCCAAAAGCCCCAAAAGCGGCGAGATATGCGCTATGGTAGCAAGCGCGCTCAGATTCTTTTCGAGCCTCGGCACCTCATGAATACCGGCATCTTCTATCGCCTCTCTTATTTCGTTGCGAGGCCTGTCGTGCTTCAAAATGCCCGCTTTCATTATCTGGGCGATAGGGCCCGGAGTATTATTGCACATCTCTATCGCTTCCATAATCTTATTGCGTTTTAAAGTGTTCGCGATTTTGTTCATAAAATCTACGGTATCTATTTTTGCCCTGTAGAGATGCCATGCCCTCTCCAAAAGTATCGCGAACGCGAATATGGAGCAAAGGATTATAGGCCACATCACCGGGCCGCCTTTTTGGATCATGTCCCACATTTATTTATCCCCCTTTTCGTTTATATACGAATTATTGCGTTTTGCCCCCAAACCACGAAAGTCTCTCCTTGGCATATACCCCCTCCTCGGTAGGTTCCTTGGCAAGGCGCTCGTACATTCTCCTCGCTTTTTCTATTTCGTTATTTTTTTCAAATATCTGCGCGCAGCGGAACTCTGACTTTATCCCCCAGAATTTAGCGGACGGATAAAGATACGAAACCTTCAGGTATTCTTCTATTGCCTCTTTGGATTCACCGTCCCCGTCAAGACACTCCGCTATACGGTAATGGATTTCGGCATTCATTTCGCTGTCTTCTTCGGTAAGCGCTTTTCTGTAATGGGCTATGGCCATCTTGTAGGAACGCACACTTTTAAGCGCCCCACCAGCCTCTTTGTGCGCGACCCTCGCAAAGGCACTTTTTGGGTAACTATAGGCGAGCTGTTCAAATTTACGAAGGCCGCCGTTTATGTCTCCCGCCTCTACCAATATCTCGCCCATTTTGAGAATCGATTTTGGGGCAAGGTCGCTTTCGGGATATTTTGCCGGTATGACGGCAAGTTCCTGAAGCGCCGATACCCTGTCGCCTCTTTTATAAAGTGCGCTTGCCTTCCAGTAAGCGGCGTCATCGGCTATCTTGCTATATGGAAAGTCTGTATATACTTTACTGAAATACGCGTAGGCCTTGGGGTAATCGCCGGAATTATAGAAACGCTCGGCAAACCAGAAAAGTATCTGGGCGCTGAGTTCCGTATCGGGGTAGATCTTAAGAAAGCGTGTGAATTCGGATGTCGCCTCTTTTACGTTCCCCTCCTGATAATAACACCATCCTATCTGATACATCGCTATCTTTACAAGTTCCGGGTCTTTCGCCTGTTTAAGAAGCTGTCGAAAATAGCTAAGCCCATCTTTATAACGGGCAGAATTATACAACGAGCTTCCTATATAAAAAAGGGCCCATTCCTTCTTGTCGCTTTCCGGAAATTCATTGGTAAAATCTACGAAATTTTTGGCTGAGGCGGAATAGTCGCCTTTTGCGAAAAATGCCATCGCGAGTTGGAACTTCGCCCTTTCGCGGATTTCGCTGTGCGGGTAATTTATAAAGAGCGACTGGAAGGAAAGTATCGCGGAATCATATTTTGCCTCTGCATAAAAGATGTCGCCTATTTTATATTGGGCGTAGGAGGCATACGGATTATCCGGATATTTTTCTAAAATCGTATCGTAAGCGCCGCTCGCTTCGCTGTATTTTTTCTGAGCTGAATAGATATCCCCCAGCCTCAAAAGTGAATTTACTCTTAATGCGGGATTGCCGGATCTTCTGGACAATTCCTTAAATATCTCGACTGCCACGTCATGCCTATTATCCTTCATATAGATCAAACCTAGATTATAGCGGATTTCATCGCTGAGAGAGGCATCCGTCACGGCTTCTATTGCTTCCTTATATAGCCTCTCGGCTTCTTCGGGCTTTCCCAGCTTGACAAACATCTCGGCCTTCCAGAGCCGGGCGTCATCATGCCATTCGGATGACGAGTATTCATCGATCAGCATGTTATAATCAAGAAGCGCCTCCTCATTCCTATTCAGGGTATCGAATGCCCTTGCCCTGCCGAAAAGTGCGGTAGCGCGCAAGTCGTCATCTTTAGAATCGTTCAGGCATTTATTAAAATAAACTATTGCTTCGCCGGCATTGCCGTTCTTTAGATAAGCGAGGGCCAATTTACATTCCGCATATTGCAGCCAATCGGCAGCGCCGGCACAATCGATTGCCTTTTTAAAATCAGATACCGCGCTCGCGAAATCCCCTTTTTTATAATAGATTTCGCCTCTCATGTAATGGACCTTACCTATTTCCGAAGAAAGCGGAAAATGGCCGATAAAGAGGCCTATCTCATTCTCGGCCTCTTCTGTCTGATTATTCTGGAAGAATATATCGCAGATCATATAGCGGGCCTTCGGACTAAGCGTATTATGCGGGAATTTTGACGCCATCTCCTTAAAAGCGCTTATGGCGTGCTCGTTCTCCCCCATTTTATGATAGCACCACCCCTTTGAATAGTAAGCGTATACTATATATGAAGAGGCGGGATATATATCGATAAGTTTTTGATAATATTCAAGCGCTCTTGCGTAGTCGCCAATAGCGAAATGCGTCTCGGCAAGCCAATATACGGCTTCGTCCGAAAAAGCAGCGCTGTCCGGCTTTTCGAGTATATATTCAAATTCGTATCTGGCTCTCTCCAGCTTATTAAGCTTAAAATACGATCTTCCGAGATAAAGATGGGCAGGTACAACCTCTTTTGAGGCGGGATAATTGCCAATAAAAATGATCAGTCTATCTTTTGCGATATCGTAAAACTCATCTTCAAATGCCTGCCTCGCGAAAAGAAAGTCCTTCTCTTCGCTGGAAAAAGCTATACCTTGACCGAGGGGTGATAAAAATGCGCATGAGCACATAAGTAGTATAATTATAGTATAATATGCCCTATGTGTTCCCATTGTATTCTCATGCCGTAATTGGTTGGTAGTTGGGTATTATAGCAGGGTTATATTACCAATTCAAGCTATTTTTGCGATATGCATATTAAGGAAAGGATATCTGTTGCGCTGAGACTAAACTAACAGCTTTTTGAGGTATTGGCCTGTATATGAGCGGCTGTTATTCGCGACTTCTTCAGGCGTACCCGAGGCAACGACCCTGCCTCCCTCGTCTCCGCCTTCGGGCCCGAGGTCTATGATATAATCGGAACTCTTTACCACATCCAGGTTGTGCTCTATCACGACGACAGTATTTCCGGCATCCGCTAGCGCCTGAAGGACTTTCAAAAGCCGGTCTATATCGGCGAAATGAAGGCCGGTTGTCGGCTCGTCCAATATATAAAGCGTCTTTCCTGTCGCCCTGCGCGAAAGCTCAGAGGAAAGTTTTATCCTTTGCGCCTCTCCGCCGGATAGTGTCGTTGCCGATTGGCCCAGGCGTATATAACCAAGGCCTACATTGTGAAGCGTCTCAAGTTTAGCCTTCACAGCCGGTATGTTCTTGAGCACATCCAGCGCCTGTTCCACGCTCATCTCAAGGACATCCGAAATTGAATAGCCCTTATATTTTACTTCCAGTGTCTGCTCGTTAAAGCGCTTGCCCTTACAGGCCTCGCACGTCACATAAACGTCCGGCAGAAAATGCATCTCGATCTTTTTTATACCGTCGCCCGCGCAGGCCTCGCACCTTCCCCCCTTTACGTTAAAACTGAACCTGCCCGGCCTATACCCTCTAATCTTCGACTCAGGAAGCCGGCTGAAGAGATCGCGTATGGGGCTGTAAGCGCCTGTATATGTGGCGGGGTTTGAGCGCGGCGTCCGCCCTATGGGCGACTGATCTATGACGATTACCTTGTCTATATTTTCGACACCAAGGATCGCTCTGTGCTTGCCGGGTTTTAATTTTGCCCTGTATATCTTTTTTGCAAGCGCGCGGTATAATATCTCGTCTATAAGCGTACTTTTACCGGAACCGGATACCCCGGTAATCGCGACAAAAAGTCCGAGTGGGATCTTTACATCTATATTCTTAAGGTTATGCTCACAGGCGCCGATTATAGTTATAGCCTTCTTGGGTTTTTGACGCCTTCGCATTTTCGGTATTTCTATCTGAAGTTCGCCGTTTAAGTACTGCGCGGTAAGTGATTTTTTGTTTTTGAGTATTTCTTTTAGCGCGCCGGCGGCCACTATTTCCCCGCCCGCCTCTCCGGCGCCCGGGCCAAGGTCTACGATATAATCGGCCTTTCTTATTGTAGCCTCGTCATGCTCTACGATAATAAGAGTATTGCCGAGATCGCGAAGGGCCGTGAGAGTATCCAGCAATTTTGAATTGTCCCTCTGATGCAGCCCTATGCTCGGCTCATCAAGTATGTAAAGGACTCCTACAAGCCCCGCTCCTATCTGCGTCGCGAGGCGTATCCTCTGCGCTTCTCCGCCGGAGAGTGTCGAGCTTACACGGTCAAGCGTAAGATAATCAAGCCCGACATCCGACATGAACCGGAGGCGCATCTTTACCTCCTTGACCGCCTCCCTGCTTATAAACATATCTTCTTTGCTCAATTTTAAATTACCGAAGAATCGCGCCGCTTCGGTAATGGACATCTTGGTAATGTCCATAATATTTTTATTTCCTATTGTGACCGAGAGGCTTTCTTTCTTAAGCCGGGCGCCATTGCATTTCGGGCATGGCTGCTCGCTCATAAACTTATTTATCTCTGTCTTTATATATTCGCTTTTCGTCTCTACAAAACGCCGTTCAAGATTCGGTATCACCCCTTCAAAGTATCCGCCCCTATCCTGATCGCCGTACAGTATTACGTCTTTTGTTTCTTTTTTTAAATCTTTAAAAGGCGTATGCGCGTCAAAGTTGTAATCGCCGGCGACGGAGCGGAGAAGCCTCCGGTAATAAAGTATAAGCCCCCTTCCGCCCTTTTTCCACGGCAGTACCGCTTCCAAAAGCGGCCTGGATTTGTCGGGGGCGATAAGGTCCGGGTCTATTTCCATTTTATTACCCAGGCCGCCGCAAGAGGCACATGCGCCATACGGCGAATTAAAAGAGAACATGCGCGGCGCCAGTTCTTCGTAGCTTATGCCGCAGTCGGCACAGGCATACAGCTCGCTGAAAAGCACATCGTCTTTGGGCGAGTTTTCATATACGATCAAAGACCCTCTTCCGATTTTAAGCGCCGTCTCTACGGAATCTGTCAGCCGCCTCGAAGCGTCCTTTTTGACTGCCAATCTGTCAACTACTGCTTCGACCGAATGTTTTTCGTTCTTTGCAAGGCGTATATCTTCGTCGAGCTCTCTGATCTTTCCGTCAACGCGGGCGCGGACAAAGCCTTCTTTTCGTATTTCGTCAAATATATCCTTATGCTCGCCTTTTTTGCCTTTTATTCTCGGGGCGAGGATCACTATGTTTTTGCCGCTCTTTGAATTCATTATGCTTTCCACTATCCGCGCGGCATCCTGCCTCGTTATCTCTTTTCCGCATTTATAGCAATGCGTTTTTCCAACGCGCGCGAAAAGGAGGCGGAGATAATCGTATATCTCGGTGGCTGTTCCGACGGTAGAGCGCGGGTTTGATCCGGCGCTCCGTTGCTCTATGCTTATGGCGGGCGAGAGGCCTTCTATATATTCGACATTCGGCTTTTGCAGTTGTTCCAGGAATTGGCGGGCGTAGCTTGAGAGGCTTTCAACGTAGCGGCGCTGGCCTTCGGCGTAAATGGTGTCAAAGGCAAGCGACGACTTTCCGGAACCGCTCAAGCCTGTTACGACAACGAGCTTGTTGCGCGGTATCCTGACGTCGATGTTCTTGAGGTTATGCTCCCTCGCGCCTTTTACAAATATATATTCTTTTTCCATGTTATTCTAGCGCTTCTCCCATCAAATCATATTCTAGCGTGCCGGTAATCTTTACTTTTGCGAAGTCGCCGGGCTTTAGTCCGCGGCCCTTCACGAATACTTCGCCGTCTACTTCCGGGGCGTCGCCTTCGGTCCTGCCGATATACGAGTCCTCGGCATCCTCGTCTTTTTCATCAATAAGGACATCTATGGTCTTGCCTAAAAAAGACCTGTTTATGTCCTCCGCTATATCCCTTTGGAGCGACATAAGGGTATTGAAACGCTCTAACTTTATTTTTTCGCTTATCTGATCCTTGTAGCTGTAAGCCGGCGTCCCTTCTTCTCTTGAATATGTAAAAACACCCAGGCGCTCAAATTTCACATCTTTTATAAAATCGACCAGCTCCTTGAATTCCTTTTCGGTCTCGCCCGGAAAACCCACAATAATAGAACTGCGCAGCGTAACGCCCGGAATAGCCTTTCTTATTTTTTCTATGATGCCGCATATATCTCGTTTTGACATGTGCCGGTTCATCGCTTTAAGGATCCTGTCGTTTATATGCTGCACTGGCAGGTCTATATACTTGCAAAGCGATTTCTCGTCGGCAAAAAGGGATATCAGGCTGTCGTCTATGTGGGACGGGTAGGTGTATAAAAGCCTTATCCAGCGTTTGTACTTATTGAATGCGCAGAGCTGCTTAAGAAGTTTGTTAATTGTACACCTACGCGGTGTGTCTGCACACCGCGTAGGTGTAAGATCGGTGCCGAAGAGCGTCGTATCCTGCCCTACCAGGTTTATTTCCGATATATGCGCGCGCCGAGAGGCATCTTCTACCTCGCGAAGGACCGATTCCAAGGGCCTGCTACGGTAATCGCCTTTTATATCGGGGATAACGCAAAAACTGCATCTATTCCGACAGCCCTCCGATATCTTAACATACATATAATGAGGCGGCGTTATTTTGACTCGCGGATGTGTGTGACTGTAAATGAAAGAATGGGTTTTGGATATTTCCGATACGGCTTCTTTATTATTCAACTTGCCGATAAGCGCGCCGATTTTTTCAATATCTCCGCATCCGATAAAGCCGTCGACTTCCGGCATATCCTTCATGAGGGCGTTGCCGTATCGCTCGGCAAGGCAGCCGGCAACGATGACCTTTGATAAACGGCCTTTCTTCTTGAGGTCTATCACCTCAAGGATCATGTCTATGGATTCCCGCTTAGCTTCATCTATGAAGGCGCATGTATTTATTATACCGATGTCAGCTTCGACGAGCTCCGAAATCTGGAAACCATTATCCTCCAGTATGCCGAGCAATATTTCCGAATCTACGAGGTTACGCGGGCAGCCAAGGCTTATTATTCCGACCTTTGTCTTATGTATAGAGGGGCACTGAGGCTTCATTTTGGTTCAAGGTCTACGCCTTCGTGAGTAATGCGGATGTTGCGCGTGGGGCTCTTGGAAAAATCGATATCTTTTCCGTTTACGTTCATCTTCAATGCTTCGGGCTTTCCTATTTCGTCCAATTTTATCTCTTTTTCCGCCCTCCACGTCTCTTTTGATTTCTTGGAAAGGATATTATGAAACGCGACCTTACCGTCCACTGTGACTTTGAGCCAAACGTCATTGGAGGCATTTAGGGTAAGCGTTAATGCTTTCTGTTTTGGTATGGGCATTATCTTCTCCGACGCTGTTTGTGCCTTTAGCGCAACCGGTTTGGGGGGTTCTTTTTTTATCTTTGAAAAAGTATTTTTGGCAAATTGGCTTATCTTTATCGTACCGAATATTAAAATAAAAAATGAGACAATAATTGCCGCTATCATCATTACTGCACGGAGTAATTCGGCGTCGTTCTTTTTGGAAGCCGGTTTCTTCTGGCCGTCCATGGACTGCTGTGGATTGCTGCCGGGTGCGACAGCATGTTTTTTTAAACTATCCTCCTCCAAAATAGCAACGGCATCCAGCCCCAGGAAAGTAGCATAATTTTTTAGAAAGGCCCTCACATAGGTCCCGCCCAATTTATCTTCAAGCTGGCCTTTTTCGAGCGCCTCAAGGGTTTTAGGGTGTATTTTGATTATCCTGTAGACATCATCAAGTGAAAGCCTCTTATTTTCGCGCGCGGATTTCAGCCTCTCGCCGATCGTCCCCATCACGAGCTGCGAACTCATATTGCCGTCTCCCGGTTTCTTAAGTTTCACCATATAAGCTCCTACAGCAAGTAGGGGAGGTTTAAACCTCCCCTACTACTATTCAGTTTTGTCCGCATCCGCGGAACTCACGCCATTCACCAATATTTCCCGCGGTTTAGAGCCTCGATAAGGCCCGACGATACCTTCGTCTTCCATGGCGTCTATAAGCCGCGCGGCCCTTGTGTAACCTAGCCCAAGTTTCCTCTGTAGTATTGAAACCGATGCCTGCTTTGTCCCAAGTATCGTCTTTACGGCTTCGTCGAAGAGTTCGTCTTTCTCAAACACCTTTCCCGCCGCTCTTTTCTCCTGCACCAAAAGGACGCTTTCGTCATAGATCGTCTCTCTCTGCGATTTTATAAAACTGACTATGCGCTCTATTTCGCTGTCGCTTATAAGAGAGCCCTGCGCCCTCACCGGCCTTGCCGCGCCCGGCTCTATAAAAAGCATGTCTCCCCTGCCTAAAAGTTTATCCGCGCCGTTCATGTCAAGGACTGTCCTCGAGTCCACCTTTGAGGCGACTTTAAACGATATCCTCGCCGGGAAATTTGCCTTTATGACGCCTGTTATGACATCAACTGACGGCCTCTGCGTAGCGAGTATGAGGTGTATGCCTACCGCGCGCGAAAGCTGCGCAAGGCGTGTGATGGCATTTTCTATAACGTCCTTGGAGACGACCATAAGATCGGCCAATTCATCTATTATCACGATTATAAACGGCAGCCTTTCTAAAGGCCCGCCTCCCTCATCAAGATATTTATCTTTGCCGTTTTCTACCTTTTCGTTAAATAGAGCTATATTCCTTGCTCCTATTTTGGCAAGAAGTTTATATCGCCTCTCCATCTCGTTGACAACCCAGCCGAGTGATGCGGCCGCCTTTTTGGCGTCTGTCACGACAGGGCACAATAAATGCGGGATGCCGTTAAAGACCGCGAGTTCCACCATCTTTGGGTCCACCATAACAAACTTTACTTCTTCCGGCGGCATACTGTAAAGAAGGCTCATTATAAGGCAGTTCACGCATACGGTCTTACCGGAGCCTGTGGTGCCGGCTATCAATAGATGCGGCATATCCGTCAAATCTGCGATCACGGGCTTACCTGCTATGTCTTTGCCGAGTGAGAGCGATAATTTAGACGTCGACTTTCTGAATTCGTCGGAGTCGAGTATCTCCCTGAAATAAACTATACTTGAGGTGGAATTCGGCACCTCGAATCCCACGGTACCTTTGCCCGGAATAGGCGCCACAATCCTTACGCTCTGCGCTTTCATGGCAAGCGCTATATTATCGCTTAATGCGGTAATCCTTGCTATCTTCACGCCCGGAGCCGGTTCAAGCTCGTACCTGGTTATAACAGGCCCCTGCTCCACCCTGACGACTTTTGCTTCAATATCAAAATCCGCTAAAGTATCTTCCAGTATCTCGGAATTTATCTGCAGGTCTTCTTTAATTTTTCTCGCTTCTATCGGAGGCGGCGAATCCAAAAGGTCAATTGACGGCAGCTTGTACTCGCGGGCGGACTTTGGCTGCGTGACTTTTATGGCCGCGGGCTTAACGGAAGGCTTTATTTTCGATTCTTTTTCCGTCTTGTGGATCGCGTATTCTACTTCTCTCGCCTTTGGCATGGCTGTTTCTTTCCATACCGGCTGCTTGGGTGGTTTTTCCGGCTCCTTTATAGCCGCCCTTTTCACAGGTGTAACCCTTATTACCGCTTCTCTTATCCTATCCTTTAATCTTGCCGCAGATATACCGGCAACGCGCGATTTAAGCCTCTTTAAGAAATCTGCCGCGATGCTGTGGATCTTAAGGAAAATAGGAAATATCATAAATTCTGTGGCAAGTACCAGCGAAAGCACAAAAAGCGAAAAGAGTATAACGTATGAACCTATGGGGCCGAAATACCTAAGGAGCAGTTTAGATAGAAAGAATCCGACGGTACCGCCTGTCCTGAATTCTTCTATTGAAGCCCCCCTCATAACGATACTTGCGAGAGAACTCGTGGTCAATATGAGTATTATTGTACCTGCCACGCGGCCGTGCGGCTTCTGCTCTTGGGCGCCTACAAGCCTATTGATGCCCCATATAAAAAAAAGCGCCGTAACCGCATAGGCGGATATTCCCATGAGGAAAAAAAGGATTCCGCTCGTCCATGCCCCCAGAAAACCGCACAGATTCCTGACGGGGGCATTGGGATGAGAAGTAAAAAGCGAGATATCGCTTGGATTGAATGTCAAAAGGCTGAGGAGGATAAATATTCCCGCGGTGAGAAAGAGTATCGCCTCTATTTCGCTTCTCTTTTCTTTGGGGAGTTTTTGCGCTTTATTTTTTCGCATCTTTCTACCTTGCGCCCGTGTGGCCGAATCCGCCGTGTGAACGGGCCGTATCACTCAATTCGTCTGAGAGTTCCATTTGGGCGCGTATTGATTCTTTGAAGACCATTTGCGCAATCCTGTCGCCGCGCTTTATGGTATAAGGATCTCTGCCGAGATTCGTAATGATTATCGAAACAAGGCCTCTATAATCGGAGTCAATCGTGCCTGGTGAGTTGACTATGGATATGCCGTGCTTGAGCGCCAAACCGCTTCTTGGCCGTATCTGGGCTTCATATCCGGGCGGTATGGCGAGATAAAAGCCGGCAGAGATAAGTTTTATATCGCCCGGGCTGATAACCGCTTCGCCGTCTACTGCAGCGTATATATCCATGCCGCTTGAGCCATTCGTCGCGTAATGCGGCAACGGCAGGTCCCTAGCGTTCGCGTCTTGTTTAACCTTTACTTTTATCACTATCCGCTTCGCTTTTAAGCGCTTTTTTACGGCTCAGATTTAGTCTGCCCTTTTCGTCTTTTTCTACCAGCTTAACAAGAAATTCGTCACCTACCTTGATTTCCTTGCTGGCGTCTTTTATAAAATGATCCGACAATTCGGAAACGTGGCACAGGCCTTCTTTGCCCGGCATGATCTCACAAAACGCGCCGAACTCCATAACGCGCTTCACCTTGCCCATGTATATCTTTCCGATCTCCGGCTCTGCGGTGATACTGGCTATGATATCAAGCGCCTTCTGCAGGGCTTCTCCGTCCGCAGAGGCTACTTGAATCGTTCCGTCATCCTCTACATCAATGGTCGCGCCCGTGTCTTCTATTATCTTGCGGATGACTTTGCCGCCGGAGCCGATGACATCTTTTATCTTTTCGACCGGTATCTTGATCGTCTTTATGCGGGGCGCAAAAGAGGATATGTCCTCTCTCGGTTTCCCAATAGCGGCGTCAATCTTTTCAAGTATTTCCATGCGCGCCTTATACGCCTGGGCCATGGCGTTTTTTATCATCTCAATGTTTATTCCGTCGATCTTGAGGTCGAGCTGCACCGCTGTTATGCCATCTCTGGTTCCCGCAACTTTAAGGTCCATGTCGCCGAAATGGTCCTCGAGTCCGCCTATATCCGTAAGTATTATGTGTTTATTTCCTTCCTCTACCAGCCCCATCGCTACGCCGGCAACGGATTTGGTTATCGGAACTCCGGCATCCATCAGCGCCAATGTCCCTGCGCACACAGTGGCCATACTGCTTGATCCGTTAGACTCAAGTATGTCAGAAACTAACCTGACCGTGTATGGGAATTTATCTTTGGACGGCATCACCGGCTTAAGCGCTCTCTCCGCAAGCGCGCCGTGTCCTATCTCGCGCCTGCCCGGGCCTCTTACGGGTTTTACCTCACCCACGCTGAACGGAGGGAAATTGTAATGCAGCATAAAGCTCTTGGAACTCTCGCCTTCTAAGGATTCTATGGTCTGTTCGTCCGCGCTCGTGCCAAGCGTGGTAACCGCAAGACTCTGCGTCTGGCCGCGTGTAAAAAGGCCTGAGCCGTGCGTCCTGGGAAGTAATCCCACTTCACATGTTATCGGCCTTATTTCTGCCTTATTTCTGCCGTCCACTCTTCGGTCGCCTTCAAGCATGGCCTTTCGCACGATCTCTTTCTCGAGCTTGACAAGAGCAAGCTTGACCTGAAGCTCGGTGTAGCCGGTTTCTTCTGTGACAAGTTTCTCCAGCACTTCTTTTTTTATAGAATCAAGGGCCTCTTCTCTCTTTTCCTTGACAGGGATATTTACCAGGTCCTTTATTTTATTCAGAGAAGCTTCTTTTACCTTTTCTTCCACTGCGGGATCTATTGTCAAAAGATCTATTTTTCTCTTTTTCTGGCCCACTTCCTTCATCATCTTCTTCTGCAGTTCCACGAGATCTTTGATGTATTTCAGGGAAAATTTAATGCCCTCAAGGACAATGTCTTCCGCGAGCTCGTGTACTCCGGCCTCTACCATTATGACTTTATCACCGTTACCGGTCACTACCAAGTCCAGCGTGCTTGAATTAAGCTCCTCAAAGGTGGGATTCAGGACAAACTTATTGTCGATCATGCCGACCCTGACAGCCGCTATCGGTCCGTTAAAAGGTATGTCAGAAATAGATAGCGCCGCCGAAGCGCTGGTTACCGCCAAGACATCGGAATCATTTTCGGCATCGGATGACAACACCATACTCATGATCTGAAGTTCATTCGTAAAACCATCGTCGAATAAAGGGCGTATTGGCCTGTCTATTAATCTGGCTGTCAATATCTCTTTTTCGGTCGGCCGGCCCTCGCGCTTAAAAAATCCGCCGGGTATCCTTCCGGAAGCATACGTCTTTTCCTGGTATTCTACCGTCAACGGGAGAAAATCAACTCCGGCGCGTGGATTTTTGGAGCAGACCGCAGTTGTGAGCAAAAGCGTATCTCCAAGCCGCATAGTAACTGCGCCGTCAGCCTGCTTCGCGAGCCTGCCCGTCTCTATAATAAGGCGTTTACCGCCTAATTCTAATTCAAATTTCTTAGACATTTTTACTCCCTTTGTAGTAGCGGAGGTTTAAACCTCCGCTACCGTGTAGTTACGTTATTTACGCAGCTCTAATTTATCTATTATGGCTTTGTACTTCGGGGCATCATGCTTCTTAAGATAATCTAAGAGCCTGCGCCGCTTGCTAACGAGTTTCAGAAGGCCTCTCCTGGAATTATGATCTTTCTTATGGAGCTTAAAGTGCCCCGTAAGATTGTTGATCCTTTCCGTGATGATGGCTATCTGAACCGACGGGGACCCCGTATCCGTAGCATGCGCTTCATATTCCTTTATTAATGTTGTCTTTGTTTCCTTCTTGATACTCAACACGCACCTCCTAATTATTCGTATTTGTAGTCATATTATAGCAAGATATAGGTATTGAACGCAACCTTTTTATTTTCATTTCATTATCCTATACCAGCTTCTGCTCCTCTATCATGCCCTGGAACTGGCCCTTCTTCTCATATAGATCGCTGTAAGTGCCCTCTTCCACAACTCTGCCGTCTTCCAGGACATATATGTAATCGGCATTCTTTATCGTAGAAAGCCGATGCGCTATTACTACAAGCGTCTTTTGGCCTTTAAACTCTTTCAGGTTTTCGTAAATCTGCTTCTCTGACTTACTATCCAACGAGCTCGTGGCCTCGTCAAGTATTAGAAGTTTGGCATCTTTGTATAACTCGCGCGCTATGGTTATCCTCTGTCTCTGGCCGCCGGATATGTCAAGGCCGTTGTCGCCCAGCATTGTATTTTGTTTATCGGGCAGGTCATTTACGAAGCGGGTTATATGCGCTACCTCTATGGCTTTTCTAAGCCTGCTTTCATCCGCGCCGCCGTTCCACAGCGAGATATTGTCTTCGATCGAGGCACTGAAAATTATGTCTTCCTGCGTAACGTATCCTATGCCTTCCCTCAACGCTCTCATATCAATCTCTCTGTAATCCGTCACTCCCATTGACACCCTGCCCGTCGATGGCTTGATTATGCCCGTAATGATGTTTGCGACCGTCGATTTGCCCGAACCGGAATGACCGACGAAAGCGACTATACTTTTCGGTTTAACATTTATGTTCACCTTATCGAGCGCTTTTTT
Organism: Candidatus Omnitrophota bacterium; assembly: GCA_018894435.1. Taxonomy (NCBI): domain Bacteria; kingdom Pseudomonadati; phylum Candidatus Omnitrophota; species Candidatus Omnitrophota bacterium. The sequence goes on from JAHIPI010000091.1 coordinate 21,904, forward strand.
GCCGCTGGGGAATATTATCGTAACATCCATGAATAAAAGTTCTTTCTCGAAATCGGGTGCCGCTCCGCCCGGATTCAGATCTTCTTTATTTAACTCGAGTTCCGCTTCAAACTTGTGGAATGTCTCTATACTGCCTATGGATGTCAAAAATTTCCTGTAACTGGCCTGCGCATCCAGGAATTGTCTGGATATCTGTATAAATAAAAATACCAAAAACATGACCTCGTTTATGCTCCTCTTAAGGACTATTACGTAATAAAATAAAAGTGCGGCAACCGCAAAGACTAATACCGGTTCAAACAGATTACGCGCAAGCGCCTGTAAAAAGAACATCTGAAACCTCAGATTACCCAAATTACCGCTCTCTTTCCCTGCGATATCGGAGATTTTCGGCTGCGATTCGGTTGCCTTGAGATACTTGAGCTTGCTGAGGCTCTGGATCAAGAGCGAGTGGTACTTGCCATGCGAAAGAGTCGTCTTTCGCGAAATATCGCTTATCATGAGATTTATCCGCTTAAGAAAGATAAAAATAACGGGCCCGGCGCATATGGCGATCGCAGTCACCTTAAAATTCAACAAAAGCGACAGTGTAATATACATTAGTGAAAACATCACACATTTTGAAATATCTGCAAAGTTCCTGAAGGCATCTATCACGCAGGCTATTTCACGTATAATAAAGTTATTGAGGTATCCGACTTCCTTTTTAAGGATGAAGAGGTAATCTACGGCAAATATCTTATTGAGTATCCTCTGCCTGAGCTGCACCATCAGGTTTGAAATGATCCTGCCGAAATACCTCTCGTAAAAAATGATCAAAACCGCCCTTAAAACAAAAAACGTCACTATAAGCACAAGCAGCAGTTTGAATGAAAAAACTAAATTGAAACAGCTAAAGGTTGTCTTGAGGACCTGTGACAGCCTATCCTGGCCGAAGCCATTCTGCAATATAGGCAAAAATAGCGTTACTCCTATGCCCTCGACAATGCCGACAATAAGCATCGAGGCAAAAAGGTAATAGATCTTATTGCCGACGATCTTTTTAAACTGCTTGAAGTACAAAATAAGATTTTTCATTTTTCTCTCTGCGTAATAATTCCTTTAAGAAAACTGCTTGTGCAAAAATTCATAAAATTGCGGCGGTGTCTCCGGAAAGCTATCTTGCATAAATTTTGGATCCCGCTCTACTTTTATTTCATTGTTAATCAATTTACCCAGAATCTCGTCCAGTTTTTTCTTATCTCGATAAATAAAAAAATCGCAATACCTCTCGCCGCCGTATGACTGTTTGCCGATTCTGTCAAAAAGTTCCGGGTCGTATTGGCAGTACTCTACGATAGGCCTGCCTTGATAATATGCGTCCAGCATCGTAATAGAATAGACGTTTCCGAAAACAAACTTTGCTTTAGAGGATGAAATAAAAGGATGGGCGTAGTCGATTATATAATTTGAATAATTAATTCTATCGAGCAAATTCTTGACTTTCGTCATGTCTGTATGCGCATGGGGCTTGAATATTGTTTTAATCCTACTATTATATTTCTTTAAAGAATCCAATGACTCCTCTACCAATTCAATCATTTCCGGCTCTTCAAGTGTGGCAGAGCGTTTGTATGTATTTGTAAGTATATACAAGAAATAGGTATCATTGTTTATTATCTTGTTTCGTTTAATGGCTTCATCCATATAATTTTGCCACACGGGTAATTTGCGGGTATAACCGGTCGTAATAATTTTGTTTCTGGGGGCTTTGACATTAAGACCGTCTTCGAGTTGCTTGGGGCTCAATGACGAAAGAAAATAATCGTAGTTCCCGTCAAAGAAATGCGATTTAGTGGATCTCCCTTTCCTTTCCCCCGATATCACGGCAAGTGTATTAGCATTCCTAAAAAAGGTAGCCGATTGTACGCCTAAATATATTTTTACCTCCTTTATTTTTGATAGCTTTCTTAGGATTTTCATAACGATATTATGAAGCGGTAATGTGTCTTTCTCTCGCATAATAATGTTATCTTTAAAGGAGAGCAGCGATATAAATTTTATTAGCCTGATTACCGTAACCAGCTTATTTTTAGCACGCATTACATAAATACGGGCCTTCATTGATTGAATACAATCCCAGAGGATATAATTAGTCTGGATAAGTTTGAGCTGTTTATCTTTTGAAAAAACAATTAGAAGATTAGTCTCCGGATAAAGCGCTTTAATCTCCATCAAAATCGGTAACAACTGGTCTATGCTGACAAGGCGATCTTTGCACAAGTAAACTAAGTTTTTCGGCATATTAATATCCATATTTTTTATAAATTTCGTCTTTCTTCATCAATTCTTCTACAGCTTTTCGGTCGCTCTCAGTATCCACAGATTTATTGATAAAATCGGTCTTGACTATATGAATTTTTTGCCCATGCTCAAGTGCCCTAAGCAACTCGATAGATTCGGCTATCTCCAGAGGTGTTGGAGGGAGGCTCTGATAATACAATAGACTCTTTTTAGTAAAAGGCATTATGCACACCTGCTTAATTCTGGGTCCGATTCGATTGCGGGTATTGCTCGGAATCGGATTTCTGGACATATAGATGGCATTCATATTCAGATCGGTCACAACCTTAATTTCATTGGGATCATTCCACTCTTCTTCGGTCATATCTGCAGCTAAATTTACACATAATGCGTCTTTTTCCTTGAGGAATGCTTCCACTGCTAGGTCGATCATTTTAGGATGCACCATAGGTTCGTCACCCTGAACAACAACTACGACATCATCATCATCTAAATCCATCTGTTTACACGCTTCTGCAACCCGCAGACAGGGCCTTGAGATCTCTTTCGGCGTCATATAAACCTTACCGCCGAAATTTTCCACAACATCTTTTATCTCCTTATCACAGGCGGCAGCAAACACCTCGGTAGCTTTATCAGAAAGTTTAGATCTCTTATAAACATGTTCAATCATTGGCTTGCCCAGTATATTGCATAGCGGTTTGCCCGGAAAGCGCGTAGAGCCCATCCGGACAGGAATTCCAACAACAATTTTCATGCCATCCTCCTCTCTTGCTCTTCATTTTTTAATATAATAATAAGTACCTGCGTTACTAACCTTTATAGAATCATATTCTTCATTTAAAAATTCTTTTACAGCAAGTCTTGCACCGGGAAAACGCTGTTTTTTTTCATCCTCACAACTTAAAAAATCATCAAATATTATAACTCCGCCAGAACTAACGCGATCAAACAAATTTTCTAGGACTGCTTTGTAGGATTGGTACAAATCACCATCTATATGCAAAATAGCGATAGGATTTTTGGGATGATGTAACAAGGAGTGGTCGAAATATCCCTTTATAAGTTTTAAATCAAAACTTCTATCAGCTGGTATGCCTCCATTAAAGAGAACTCTTTCTATAAAATCAACGGTATATTTATATTTCCCGCTGGGCGAGTGGGACCATTCCCCTTTTTTCGGGTTTCTATATGATTCATCTTCAATGGTTGGTTCGGGAAATCCTTCAAAACTGTCATAACCGTAAATATCTCTTTGCCCACCCTCAACTTTATCGAAAAGATAATTTAATGCTGATAAAATTAAAAGAGATCTTCCGCGGCCAACGCCACATTCTACAATATCTCCTGAAATACTTTTTGTCATCTTAAAAAAATCATACCAATAAACAACATGGCCTATATTACTAATATTTAGCTGATGAAATATTTCATCAATTTCCCTGTTGTGAGCAGTTTCAAACAATTTTATTATTTTCATTTTCATTCTCTTTTTAGTTAATAATAATCTTCTTCGATCAACAACATCTTGGTCCACATTTTGATTATTATTGTTATCGGTTCCGTGTAGTATATAGTTATTATGTTATCTCTTATTTCAATCCTTTTCCGTTGCAATCCGCATAACGATACATTGACCGGTAGGTAAATAAAACGGCTTTTCGGGTTTGTCGGAAAAGAACGCATCAACAGCTTTTTTAACACCGGGACAATTCAAAAATCCATAATCGTCAAAAATCATTACACCATTATTTACCATACGCGGATAAAAATATGTGCAGCAATCTAGCGCTGATTTATAAATGTCCACATCAATATGCACTAAGCAGAAACTTAAATCTTGTCTCGGTGCTGTCATGGGGAATATCCCCTGATATAAGCGGACATTTCTGTATTCGCTCAAATAGGATTTAACACTTTCTAATGAGGTGTCATTTATAGCACCTTCTTTGTGAATATCTACGTCAGGATCCGTTGAGGGCATTCCGGAAAATGTATCGAATAAATGTACGATTTTATTTTGGCTCTCAAACATCTCAGCTAATAATCGCGCTGTTCCGCCTTTGTAAACGCCAACTTCAGCAACATCGCCATACAGATTATTGGCTTGTTTCGCAAATTGATAAATCATGAAACATCTGACATTATCAACACGTGTATATCCGATAATTTTCTGCATCTTATCACTGAAAAAAATATCTTCTTCCCAGTAAGAAATGGGATTAGACTTTTTCCCTATCCTTGTGACTCGATACCCAAGTTTAAGCAAGAATTGCTGAATAAACATGTTGATTTTATTCCTAACATTATTGCGCATAATTCTCCTCCCTTTTTTAATAATAATTTCCATCGATCGACAATATTCTGGCTCACCTCATCTTCCTGACCCACTCTGCCATCCTATCAATCCCTTGCTCGAGCGTTACCCGCGGCTCCCATCCCAGGTCTCTTTTAATCAAGGATAGATCACCATAAAAACCGAATTGATCTTGCCGCGTTGGAGCGCCATTAACAATCGGATACTCCTCGGGATCATGTCCAAAACTTTTAATAATTAGAGACAAAAGGTTTCGGACATACGTTTTTCTGCCCGTGCAAACATTATAAGTTTTCCCGTATGCTTTTGGGTTGAGGCAACGATAAAACGCGTCCACGGCATCCTCAATGAAAACCAGATCGCGGAACCTCTCCAGAGAACCTTTAACAAGAACGGGTTCTTTTCGGGCAACATACGCCATATAAATACTGGCCATCCCTTGCATCATATTATTCAAATCCTGCCCGGGACCGTAAACATTGAAAAGCCGCAGGCACGTTGAGCGGACCCCGAATTTCTCATAAATACGGCACAATGATTCTGACGCCAGCTTCCCAACCGCATAAGGAGAAATGGCATCCGTTGGGTGTTTTTCCGTGACAGGTAAGCTCGTAATTTCTCCGTAAACGTTTACGGAGCTGGCAAAAACGATCTGCGGAACCTTATAACGAACCGCCCATTGCAAAAGAAACATAGTTGATAAAATATTCGATTTCAAACTGTAAACTGGGCGATCAAATGAAAGGTCATTGCCGACATGCGAGGCCAAATGAAATATCACATCCACCCCATCTACGGGCAATTGAGAAACGCCATCTTCCTCGGAAAGATCAACCAAGCGGAATTCGGCACCTTCAGGGATATTTTCTCTATAGCCCGAAGAAAGATTATCAAGAACCAGGACATCCCATCCTTCTTTCAAAAGACGCCGCACGAGATGCGAACCGATAAATCCCGCTCCTCCCGTTACAATAGCTTTCATTTTAATACTTCCCCAATATCTTTTTTACCCAATCTTCCAATGCTACAACAGGAATCTTTTTCTTTTTTGCCGATTGTAAATGTTCTTCTGAATGATATCCCCACCCCGCCATATATGCCTTGCAGCCATTTTGCTTTGGCTCCAAGAGGTGATTGATGTTATCGTCCAGAAAGATGATATCCTTTAAATCGTTTTTAGTAATTTTTGCGATCTTCTTTAAGGCTGCGAGTTTATTGCGAGCCGCGTTCTTGTCATAAATTTTTGCCTGAGGAAAATCTATCCCGCTATGTTTCAAAAACGTCCTTACCGAACTCTTGTCTTTGCCTGTAACCACAAAAACGTTTGCCATACTCAGCATCTTTTTAAAATCCTGTGCGATATCGCCATACGGCCGATGTAGGCCCATCCAATGATTAACATCAGTGTTCTTTAATTTTTCCCTAGCTTCAAAAAATAATACTTCATATTTACCGATTTCTTTCGCATGCCTTTTACATCTTTGCTCAAATTCAGATTCACTATTTAACTCAGAATTTTTATATGATTTGAAAATCACGAAATATTGCCCTGCCGTTCGCACTAACCCCCTCCATGACCAAAAGTATTTTGTAAGATCCGAAGGGATATCCTCGGTTTTTGTTACGAAACCAATTTTGTTCTGGTACTTTAGCCAGGCGTTGTAGCCGGTAATCAAACATTCCTCTGTGCTGTCACAAATCACACCGTCAAAATCAAAAACAATTACCTTATTCATATCATACGTTACCCTTCAAAATAAATTTATTCTTCAAACTTCCCAGTTTCTCGATTTTGACCTCAAAAATATCCCCTTCTTCTAAATATGTTTTTTCTACTACCCGGGGAGGGGTGCCGGTAAGAACGATATCGCCTTGCTCCAAAGTCATCCATTGAGATAACCACTGGATTATATCATCATCTTTCCATATCCTGTCTTTAAGATTACCCCTACGAATCAACTTCCCATTTTGAAAAGCCTCTATCTTGGCGTCTCTGGGATCGAATTCTGTATCTATCCATGGGCCGACAGGACAGAACGAGTCAGCGCCCTTCGACCTGACTAAATGGTGGTCGCGTCCCTCTGTATTATCCGCAGTTATATCATTAGCGCAGAGGTAACCAAAAATGGCTTCTTTGGCTTCTCTACTCGATGCATTTTTTAGCCTTCTACCTACTACTATGCCCAACTCGGCCTCTCCCCATACGTTAACATCTTTAAAGGGACATATTATATCCTCGTAAGGCCCGGTTATGCTTGTAGACGGTTTAATAAAGGTGATCGGCTCTTTCATATTTTCCGTAACTCCGGTAGCGCCTTTATAATTGGCAGCTAAGGCTATTATCTTGCTGGGAAGGCAGGGGCTGAGAAGCTTAATATCATTTAAATTTCCTACAGTTACGCCTACCGTATAATTACCAAAGGGGTCCCCCTGAATAGACCTAACCACATCATCTATAACACATCCATAGGCTATATCTTGAGAATTGGATTTTAAAAATCTTATAAATCTCATGCTTTCACTCCACTTTTAATGTACATGCTGTTTAAAAGGTCGAGTATTCCCTGCCCTAAATCCACATGTGCAGAATCGGTTATTTTTTTAGCAAGTTTAGGCGAAAAATTATAAGGTGTCATATTATAATGTTCCTCATAATTGGCATCTGCAAACTCCAATTCAATCTTGTTTCCAAGAATCTCCTTAATCATAAGTAATAGATCCTTAACCCTTATTTGTTGATTGCCTGATAGAATAACATATTGATTTTTAAATTCTTCTCCTAGTATTTTTATGCTTAATTGAGCTGCGTCATATACGTGGATATATTCTCGTAATTCCTCGCCACTGCCAGATCGGGTAATCTTTGCCTTTTCCAATGCTTCTTTTATGGCCCCGTGGACAAAATTTTTATCATTGGCTCTTGGGCCATATAAAGAACCGTATCGTAAGATGGTAAAATTTAAGCCATATTTTTTATTATAATTTTCGATTATTAACTCACAGGCTTGTTTACTGCTGCGATAAAACAAACCTAAATCGCTATATACGTATATGGTACTCGCGAATATAAATCTTTCGACTTTATTTTTTCGGCATCCTTCCAAGATATTAGCGTTGCCGATTATGTTAGTGTAAATTGTCTCAAGGGGCTCTTGTGCAGATTCATCTATATTAGCTAGCCCGGCAAAATTATATACAATATCTTTGCCCGCAATCGCTTTTTCCACTTTTCCTGCATCTCTTATATCACCTTTTATAAGTTTCTGTCCTTTTTTTAGATAAGCGCTATCTTTAATATCATAGATAGTTACATCGTAACCTTCGCTGGTGAGGCAATCGGCAACGTGACTTCCTAAAAAACCACTGCCGCCAAATACGATTACATTTTTCATTTCCTTACTCCGTTCTTTTTCATTTTTACCCCTTATCTGGAACTTATCGCGAACACTGTGGCCGGAACACCATCCGCACCTTTTATTAAAAGCGGAGAAACTATAACGCGATCGGGTGACTTTTTCAATACCCCCAGCTTCATGTCCTCTATCAAAATTATTCCCCTCTTTAAGAATTCATGATGAGCTCTTCGCCCTTCTCTTCTATATTTCGGAGAGGAAATTGAAATACAATCAAAACCAACCGCCCTCAAAGACGGCATTCTCTTTTTTAAATAGCCCGCGAGTTCTTGGCTGAAATACGGATAATCTTTGTAATATACCGCCTTGGGCCTATTTTTCCCAAAGCTCGTTTTAATCAGCAGTAAATCTGTTTGCTGGTTTAAATTTTTTAAACGGGACTTATTAATTTCTTTCTTTGAACCTAATTTCACGGAAAGCAGCTGAACATTATCAAAGACCCAAAATGGCGCGGAAAAATCAGAAAGAGTCTTGCCTTTTTTTAAAAAATGTGACGGGAGATCTATATGGGTAGAAGCATGATTCGGAAATCTCAAGGAAAGAGTATTGCAAGTATCCCCCTTCTTTATTTCTCTTACGGGTACTATTTTCACCTTATTTTTGCCGCCGTATAGCGGCGTATTCCTGCCCATAAAATAGGACAAGAACATAACATTATCTTTGGCCATGGCCTTCCTTGCGCGAGCGGTGTTCTTTAAAAGCTTTGATTAAATTTTCTGCTGCCTCTATCTCCATTCTTATTCTAGATTCTTTAGCATAGGAACCGATATGCGGAGTCAATATAACATTATCGAGTTCAATTAACGGTCCGTTATAAGGCTCTCGTTCAAAGACATCAAGCGCTGCACCTTGCAGGTGACCACTTTTAATAGCTACAAAAAGAGCCTGTTCATCAACAACTCCCCCACGGGAAAGATTTATGAGCCAGCTTCCTTTCTTCATCATTTTTAACTCTTTCTCACCTATCATATATCCACAAGTATTTGAAACATCCAGATGGAGCGTAAGAATATCTGCCCACTCGAGAATATCTCTAAATTTCATTTGCTTGCAATCTATCGAAAATGTCTTCGGTTCTCTGTCGCAATAAGCCAGTTCCGCGCCAAAAGCGGAAAGCAATTCTCCTGTTTTCTGCCCAATGCGGCCAAAACCTATTATGCCCGTTTTCTTGCCATGAAGAAGATTCCCCATTTGTTTATCCCATATGCCATCCTTAACGGCGGCATTCATTCGGGTGACCTTCCTTAGAAGATTTAGAATCAATCCAACGGCCAATTCTGCTACTGCACTTGTAGGAGCAAAGGGCGTATTAAAAACTTCTATCTCAAGAGATTCAGCTTCTTTAAGATCTACGTTATCCAAACCAACGCCGCAACGGGAGATCACCTTAAGATGCTTCAGTTTTCTTAGAACTTCGCCGGTTAGAGACTCGGTTCCGGCGATAATACCTTCTGCGTCCTTTGCTAATTTTGTAATCTCTTCAGCAGTAAGTTTGCGGTCATAAGGATTACGCGTTACGTCAAATCCGCCAGCTTTTAGCAATCGTAAGGGCGAGTCATCATATTTTGCAAAAGACGTGGTAGAAATAAAAATATTCGGCATCATAGCTCCTTCTATTTGGCCCTTTTCAGAAACATATAAGTTTCGATAAATTCATTATTCGGCGGCTCAGGCTTTCGCGACAGCGCCCTTATAAGTTCGCTTTCGTCGAATATTATGCGATTCCGCTCGTCAAACCCGGCATTAACAAAACGACATCTCTTTTTTAGACATTCCATGGCTTTTTCCGAAGAAGGTTTAAACGGCTCATCGCTCTCCATCCTCAATGCTATTATAGGCTTATTAGTGCAAAGAATGGTGGCAAACGCTGATGTCCTTATACTTCCGAACAGGAAAGCATCCGCTCTATCTAAACAATCTTCCACGTATCCCTTTCTTATCTCGGCTTTTTCCTCAAAGATCCCATCTACCTCGCGAGTCCTGTCCGGATGGACCTTGTATATTACATCGTAACCGGCTTTTTTGAGGTTATTTA
>JAHIPI010000092.1 GCA_018894435.1 Candidatus Omnitrophota bacterium
CGCCTCCCACTTATAAAAAATATGTACCTAAAAAAGATTTTACAGATACTTACGACCTTCCGTCTTATGATTCAACAAATCTCACTCTAATCGCAAGGGATCCCCGCTGGATACACGCCTATTGGGATATAGCATCTTCTTCAAGAGATACGCTTAAAAACCGGATTGGCGATGAACTGGAAAGATCCGCACATACCCTAAGAATGTACGATGTTACATTCGTGGATTTCAACGGCGATAATGCCAACCACTGGTTTGATCTCGATTTCGACCCGGGGGTTACTAATAATTGGTATGTCAATTTATGGTCGGACCGCGCAAGTTATTGCGGAGAAATAGGGCTTCGGTTGCAGAACGGAAAGTTCTTTCCCTTTACGAGGTCAAATGTGGTCCAGACGCCCACAAAGCGGCCGTCTGAGCGTTCCGAAGAGATATGGATGAGAGTGGATGATGATTCAAGCAGAGCCCCGTTCGTTGTGGCGGAGGCAAAATCCGGAAATAAACAGAAGCCGGCGAGAGGCCCTGCGGCATCCGGTTCAAGAAGAATTTATTTGAGCGAGGAAGATGTAAAGGCATATTATTCAAGATTATCGCCGTCATTGCGCGATGTGCTTCGCGAGCGCCTGACGCGCTTCGGAAATAGATACGGCCTCACTGTGAGAAAAGAGGAGAATTTTCTGGATGAAGTTTTGCGCCGGGGGCTGACAAAGGGCCAGTTTTTGAAGAGGATTATTCTGGGGTCTTCCGAGGAACTCGTGCTTATGGGCGGCGCAAGCGAATCGTTGGGCGCCAGCGAAATGGGCGCGAGCGAGCGGATAGACGCAAAGCGGAAATTCTTTTTTGAAGCGGGAACAGAACTTATTGTATACGGCAGGACCGAACCGGATGCGTCAGTGCATCTGGGCGAGAAGCAAATACCCCTACGCAGCGACGGAACATTCACTTTGAGATTTGCCCTTCCCGACGGAGGCAATATCCCCCTTGATTTTACGGCGCGATCGAAAGATAAGCTCGAAAAACGGAGAATCGAGACAGAGGTTTGGCGCAAGTTTACTAAGTACGAATGACCTTCCTGCCGTAATTTAGTTTCGGAGTAAACTCATATGCATAAAGGCTACGTTTCACTTGTATTACATGCGCACCTCCCATTTGTACGCCACCCCGAAGAGGAATATTTTCTGGAAGAGAACTGGCTTTATGAGGCCATCACCGAAACATATATTCCCCTCATACATGTCTTCGAAGGCCTTATTAATGACGGCGTGAATTTTAGGATAACCATGTCCATGACGCCGCCTCTCGTTTCCATGCTAAAGGATCCGCTTCTTCAGGACCGCTACATACGCCATCTTGATAAACTGATAGAACTTTCCGAAAAAGAGATAGAGCGCACAGGCTATCAATCGCATTTTCACGGCCTGGCCCTGATGTACCGACGGAGATTTCTGGAAGCGAAGGAGACGTTTGTCACGAAATATAAGAAAGACATAGTCTCCGCATTCAAAAAATTTCAGGAAAAGGGATTTGTAGAGATTATAGCCTCCTCGGCTACACATGGTTTTTTGCCCATACTGTCTGTCAATCCGTCCGACATGAAAGCGCAGATAAATATAGGCGTCGAAAGTTATAAAAAGACTTTTGGCAGGCCTCCGCGCGGTTTTTGGCTGCCGGAGTGCGGCTACTATCCCGGAGTAGACGAGTTTCTTAAGAAGGCCGGCATACGATATTTCTTTGTAGATTCTCACGGTATTATAAACGGCGACCCATCACCTAAATACAGCGTCTACGCGCCCGTATATTGCCCGTCGGGAGTCGCGGCCTTTGGCAGAGACTGGGAATCTTCCAAACAGGTCTGGAGTTCTAAAGAGGGATACCCGGGAGATCCGGATTACAGGGAGTATTACAGAGATATAGGCCATGAGCTGGATTATGAATATGTAAAACCATACATACATCCGCAGGGAATAAGAGTAAATACGGGTATCAAATATTGGAGGATAACCGGAAATAATGAATATAAAGAAGCATATGTGCCTGACTGGGCGAGAGAAAAGGCCGCTATGCATGCCGGAAATTTTATGTTTAACCGGGAGAAGCAGGTAGAGCATCTTTCGGCCCATATGTCGAGAAAGCCGATTATAGTCGCCCCCTACGATGCGGAACTTTTCGGTCACTGGTGGTTTGAGGGGCCGATGTGGATAGATTTTCTTATGAGGAAGATGGCTTACGACCAGAAGACGGTAAAAATGATCACTCCTTCGGAATACCTTTCTGAATATCCGGTGAATCAGATGTCGTTACCGTCGGCATCTACGTGGGGTTGGAAAGGCTACAGCGAATTCTGGCTGGAAGGAGGCAATGACTGGGTCTACAGGCATCTGCACAGAGCCGGCCAGAGAATGGCGGAACTGGCGAAAAAATTCTACAAACCGGCGAAAAAGATGACAAAATCCGCCAGAGGCGGACCCGCCGGAGGCAGATCCGCCTCCGGCGGGAAAAAATCCGGCAAGGATGTCGTCGAGCGCGCGCTAAACCAGGCGGCGAGAGAAGTTTTATTAGCGCAATCGAGCGACTGGGCTTTTATTATGAAGACCGGAACTATGGTCCCATATGCGCACAAACGCTCCAAGTGCCATATAACCAGGTTTACCCGCTTGTATAATGACCTTATGAGTGGTAAGATAGATACCGATTGGCTCAGCGAATTAGAGTACAGAGACAACATTTTTAGTAATATTGACTGCGCGAAATATTATAAGTAGTAAATATGAAAATAACCGACTTCCCAAATATATGCGGTAATGAAAGCAAGATAGTAAAGGCCGTAAAAGGCGGCCGAAGCCTTTACGCATCAATTTCCAATATTAAACCGGACAAAATCCAATCCGGATTCGGCATTGCGCTTCACATGCACCAGCCGACGATCCCCGCCGGGACGAATGACTTAAAACATGCCCCATTAATAAGCAATCTTCAGCACATGATGGAGCACCCGGACGTAGGAGATAACCACAATGCGTCGGTATTTTTGCAGTGCTACTCAAGAATGTCGGATTTTGTAAGGGAATTTGTAGCCCATCATCACAATCCGCGTATCATGTTGGATTATTCTGGTAATCTTTTATGGGGATTGCAGCAGATGGGCGAGGGCGGAGTGATAGATAATCTAAAGCTTGTGACCTGCGGCAAAAAATATTACCGCTATGTTGAATGGACGGGTACAATGTGGTCGCACGCAACGGTTTCATCGACGCCCGTTCCCGATATAAGACTTCACATAATGGCGTGGCGGTGTCATTTTGCTTCTATCTTTGGCGAGGAGGCGCTTTCGAGAGTTAACGGCTTTTCGCCGCCGGAGATGCACCTTCCGATACATCCCGATGTATGCTTTGAATATGTGAAGGCCTTAAAAGAAGCGGGGTATGAATGGCTGATGGTCCAGGAGCATACGATAGAAAATTTGGACGGTGGCGGAATAAGAAAGCCCAATTTTCCGCACAGGTTGATTGCCAAAAATTCGTTAGGCGAGGTCGAGGAGATAACCATAATAATAAAGACGCAGGGTTCCGATAATAAACTTATAGGCCAGATGCAGCCTTATTACGAAGCTAAGACGAGGAATCGGGAAGATTATGCGGGCCGAAATATCCCGCCTTTTGTCTTTCAGATAGGCGACGGTGAAAACGGCGGCGTCATGATGAACGAATTTCCTCCGATGTATAAGCAGGTTTTTGACGAGGCAGGCACTGAAGGTGTAGTCGCTATGAACGGCTCCGAATATCTGGAGCTCATAAAGGAAAGGGGAGCTAAAGAGGAATTATTTATACCCGTACAGTCGGCTTCGCAGCACAGGATATGGGAACATGTCAAAGATTATCATCCGGGCGCGTGCGATGAGGCTATACAGAAAGTTCATGAAAAAGATTCCAGTTTCAATCTGGATAAAGGTTCGTGGACAAATGACAAGAACTGGGTAAAAGGATACGAAAATATTCTCGATCCCATAAATAAACTTAGCGTTCTATTCCACAGAAAATATGACGGGGCGGCAGTGGACACCAAGGACCCGGCATACGCGCGCGCACTTCTCTATCTTTTACTTTCCGAAACCAGCTGTTTTAGGTACTGGGGTCAGGGAATTTGGACGGATTATGCGAAAGAGATCTGCAGAAGAGGTATTGAGGCATTGAAATAATAAATCAGAAAGGGCAAAACAATGAGCGGGATTTTTGGAGTTGTCTCAAAAACGGATTGCGCGGAAATTTTATTTTACGGAACGGATTACCATTCACACCTAGGGACGGAATACGGAGGCATGGCTGTTTTAGGCAGAGATTTCTCGCGCCATATTCACAATCTAGGCCAGACGCAGTTCAAATCAAAGTTCTATGAAGATTATAAAAGGATGAGAGGCAATAAAGGGATAGGCGTAATAAGCGCCCTTGAAGAACAGCCGATATATCTGAAGTCGAAATTCGGGCCTTTTTGCATAGTGACAAACGGCTATATAGAAAACGCCGAAAAGCTCGCAAGTGAGCTCTTAAAAAAAGGCGCGTCATTCAGCGAAGTAAGCAAGGGTACTGTTAATGCTACAGAGCTCGTCGCAAAGTTGATCACGCAAGGTAACAGCATAGTCGACGGTATAGAAAAGATGTTTGAAGCGATAGAGGGCTCATGTTCGCTTTTATTGCTCAATAAAGACGGCGTTTATGCGGCGAGGGACAGATTTGGATACACGCCGCTTATAATCGGAAAACGCGGCGATGCGTATGCGGTCACATCGGAAACAAGCGCCTTTCCGAACAGCGATTTTGAGATAGTAAAATATCTTGGGCCCGGAGAAGTGGTTTTAATAAATGAGTTCGGTATGGCAGGAAAAAGTCCCGCGAGAAATCAGGAGCAGATATGCGCGTTCCTTTGGATATACACAGGTTTTCCCGCGTCTAATTATGAGGGGATAAATACGGAGGTCGTAAGAGAGCGATGCGGCAGGCTTTTGGCAAAACGCGACAAAGATATAGAAGTGGATGTTGTCTCCGGCGTACCGGATTCGGGTATTGCTCACGCCATTGGCTATGCTATGGAATCAGGAAAACCGCTCCGCCGGCCGCTTGTAAAATACACACCCGGTTACGGCAGGAGTTATACGCCTCCGTCCCAGGAGACAAGGGACCTTGTAGCAAAGATGAAAATCATAGCGATACGCGAAATAATAGAGAATAACCGCATCGTCGTCTGCGAAGACTCAATAGTAAGAGGCACGCAGCTCAAGAATTTCGCCGTAAAGAAATTATGGGATTCCGGCGCCAAAGAGATCCACGTAAGGCCGGCCTGCCCGCCGCTTATGTTTCCATGCCGATTCAACCTCTCGACGAGAAGCATCAAGGAATTGGCCGCGAGAAAGGCCATTCACAGCTTGGAAGGCCGCGACCTGGAGGATGTATCCGAATATGTAGACTCAAATTCCGAAAAATATAAGAAGATGGTCGAATGGATCACAAAGGATTTAGAAGTTACTACAATAAGGTATCAGACCGTAGATGATATGGTGAAAGCCATAGGCCTGCCCAAAGAAAAGTTGTGTTTATATTGCTGGACCGGCGAATGCCCGGGGAGTAAGTTGTGCGGCAAAAAAGCCGACAAATTTAACAAGAAACCGTTAGAAACGAAGATGGTTTAAAAGGTAGGGGGCGTTCAAACGTCCCCTACGATTAAAA
>JAHIPI010000093.1 GCA_018894435.1 Candidatus Omnitrophota bacterium
ATGCCAGAAATAAAGGAGAAGAAAATAGGATAAAGAAAAGTATGAGACCTATTTTTCTTTTCATTTAATTTTCACTTAATCGAGAAATCTCCTTCTTTGGTAAGTTCTTTATCGCCGAACATTACTACGGCTTTAGCCTTATATTTACCGGCTGAAAGGGGTGCTTCGGCCTTTACTTCTATCTCCTTCTGGCTATTTGGCGCTACTAAAATACTCTTAAGGGGCAGGCTTGCCGCAACATCTCCTTTATCATTAATGATATCCATACGCCCGGATACTTTGATATTAAGGTTACCGGTATTATTCACCATTATATTGAAACTGGGCGAGTTCGTATCGGCACTAATGTTAAGCTTATCGATGCCTCCGGAAGAACTGACCTTTAAAACCGTCTCCGCCACGAGGGGTGAATCCAATCCTGTGTCAAGCGTCGCTATCACGTCGTAAACCCCTTCATTAAGTTCGCCCAGCCATTCTGTTTTATATTCCCTCGTATCGCCCGGCAAGGTATTGATGGGACCTAATTCTTTTCGCCCGAAGACATTGCCGTCTCTATCTATTATATTCGCCACACCCTGCGCGATTATATGCGTATTGCCTTCATTCTTTAAAGTCAGGTTTATCGTAAGCGGGCTATTCTGATCAGGCCTGCCGCAGGTAAATGATGTTATCTCCCCTTTTCTATCTATACGCCCTTCGCTTTCCTGATATATAATAGTGCCTATCCTCCCGGAAAAACGGACCATCATGTTTCCGCTAGTTGCTTCTCCTTCGCTGACAATAGATTCAAAAAATATAACGGCATAATGGCCGCCCGAAGCATCGGCCGGTACTGAAATCGTATATTGAACCCCTATGCGGGAATTTGCTTCAACGCGGAATTTCTGGGGATGTATCGATATCCATTTTGCGCAGGAAAGGGGTGTTGTCCCTGCCGGCGCAAACTGCTTGCCGCCATCTTTTACATAAACCCAGTCCTCGGCATAAGCCCGCATGTCCATGGGGGTGTCACTTTTATTATCGACGGTGATGGTCCCGCTTTTCGTCTCTCCCGGAGAAATGCTTATGCGCACACTCGGCGGACTTACATTAATGGAGAAAGCCGCCGCTTCTTTATGCGCTGCAAAAAATATCATTACAAATATTATTGCGAAAATTAAAATTCTGCTTTTCATCGTCTCTCCTTATCATTCCGTAAAAGTAAAGACTATCTTTGTATTATAAGTACCTGATTGAACGGGTCTCGGCACTATCACCTTAAATTTCAGGGTAATATCCGTCCCGGGATTCCCCTCTGTGCCCGGAGCGCTATAAACGGTCCTCTCTACCGTGAAATCCTCCTGATTTCTTACCAGCGAATTATTCCCCGGAACACTGCTTGATATCCCATACCAGAAAAAATTGGTGTTCGGGATAAATGAGGAAGGGTTCAAAATACTTGTCAGCGGCCGCTCTGCCCTTATCCTGAGCTGCCAGGGGTTGCCTTGATCCGTTTGGCAGGTCACCTTCAGCCCTATGCCCGGAACATCATCTTTTATATCTCCCATATTCAAATTGCCGAAATCGATAGAATAGAAATTGAGGTTTATGGAGAAGGTCGCGAGAGCATCCTGCGTGTGCAAAAATACCGCCGAAGAAATTATAAGGAGTGTTAAGAATATAAATTTTATATTTTTCAAGGTCTAGTCTCCTAAATTCCCTTACTTGCGTCCCAGAATTTATCCCGAGCGTAAGCGAGGGGTGGATTTTATTCGGTCATTGTTAGGATAAGCGTGGTAGAATAAGTCCCCGCCGCCTGATTTTGCGGAATATCAATGTTAAACGTCAGGTGAAGCTCCACATTCGGATTTGTGATATAGTCCTGGCCGCCTGCCTGATAAAATGCAAAAGGCGTCGTGCTAAGATTCCCGGTACCGGGATTCCAGGTACCGCTTCCCGTGGCCCACCCCCACCAGTTGAAGTTGTCGTTCGATATCGTGGCTGTTCCGGAGGTAAGTTCGGAAGTGATATTTATGCTGACGCTCCAAGGCATATTATTATTTGTAACACAGACTACATAAAGGTCTTTCGGCTCCGTAGTGATCCCGGGATCCACATTACCGAAATTTAAGGTCGGAGGATTTGCCGATATGGTAAATACCGGATTAACTCCTACGGAAGCGTCCAGATTGGAGACATCTTGCGAGGCAATAGCGTGACCGGCCGCGCATACAAAAAAGAAAAGCCCTGAGGCTAAAATCAGATACTTCTTACTTATCATAATATCACCTTTTCTTTTATATTGCTATAATTATACTCTTGCACTTATTAACAAGTGTACCACACGTAGGGCGTTTGTCAAGAGCACTTGCTTTATTAGCGTAAAAAGAACCCCGCCATTTTGAGATTCTCAAAATGGCGGGGTTGCGAGGCAAATCCTCAGGTTCTTCTCCCTGTTTTTGTCTTGTGAAATTATTCTACCATTGTCGCTGTTACGGTCGCTGCATACGTACCTGACGGCGTGCTCCAAGGAACATCAAGCACAAAGCCCATGTTCACTCGGACATCCGTATCGCTATACTCGCTGAGAGCGGCTGTATAGGCCAGCTGATCAATTAGAGTAAGAGCAGTTGCCGTCCCGACGCATGTCCCGGCGCCTTCACCCGCAATTACGAATGTGTAAAATTTGAAATTCGAAAGCGGGATCAAGTTTGCACCGGATGCTATTGTACCGGACTTTACCTGAACAGTCCAGGGTAGATTGTGGTTAGTTCCGCAATACATTGTGACAGAACCCGAACCTCCGCTTCCCTCTGCGACAGTTCCCATGTCTACAACGCTTTCACCGATTGCAAATGTGAAACTGGGATTCACTGTGATAAGGACTCCCACTGTATCATTTGCCGTTTCGGCTTGCGCCAAACCGCTGAAACAAAGCCCTACCAACAGCGCCACTCCTAATACGATTAACTTCTTCATGACACCCTCCTCTCCTGTTTTTACTACCTTTTTGTTCGTTTGCTTTTCCATCTTCGTAAAACCTTTTTAAAGACCTTTACTTATCGTGGTTATAAAACGACCTTTGAATTTGGCCTCACTTCAACTATACCACACGTTTCCGAATTTGTCAATAGGCGAAATCACACTTTTTGCACGCCTAACTTTACACTTCCCACTCTTGCACTTTCTTCACCTAAGGAGACGTACGCACCCCCCAAATCTAACAAAGAAAACCCCGCCCTTTTGAGAAAATTAGCACGCGCTAAATCACCTCAAAAGGGCGGGGTTATCTTAACTAGCTGTCTATTTTCAGGTCCAAAAATGACACGACTCTTATTCGTACATCGTCAGGTATAGGTTCGTGGCGTAGACACCTGCAGCCTGTGTGCTCGGAACTGTAATATACAATCCCAGTACCATCGGAACAAACGTATCGCTACCCTCCGCTGAAGTTGAAGTATAGAAGTCTGTCTGAGTTAAGGGAACTATTTGCGCCGCCGCAAACACTCCAAACGATCCCTGTGCTTGCTCTGCGTCTGCATTTGACCACGCTGCACATTTGAAACCAGGATCACTGGGCAATGTGTTAGTTCCGCTTGTAAACGGATTCGCGTTAAGGGCCATCTTCCACACATTGCCATTGGTCGACTTGGCGAATATGCCTATCGTAGTCTGAAGGTTTCCAGTAGGAACATCAAAGGCGTACGAAGACTTATCGACATCAAACCCAAACTGTGCAGCTACGTTAAGCGTTAATGGCAGTGTCTTAGATGCACTAGCAGCATTTGCTGTGACAGAATATCCAACGAGAACCATCGCCATCACAACTACGATTGATAACATCTTTTTCATTTATATCACCCCCTTTCTTTACTAAAATTACTGCTCGATTAAAATCTTTTTAAAACTTGTACTTCTATCTGACTGATATTATATTTCATTTATCAATATAGGTCAATAAAAAAATCAAGAAAAAGTACGGAGAAAACAAATAACTAACTATTGGCAACCCTAACAAAATCCTATTGACTTCGTCACTTTATTGTGATATACTTATAATGCAGTAGAAGTTGTAGGTAGCCGAAAAGGCAAACCATTCGAAAGGGTGGGGCGCAAAACTAAAGAGCCTACGACCGAAGGGAGTCCCGAGGGGAAACCGGAGGTTAGGGCAGTCAGTTGCCGAAGCGAAAAAGCGCCTATTCTTTTGATGGCAGCAAAAAAGAATAGGTTTTTTTTCGGCTACCTTCTCGGGAGACGCGAGAAGGGGGATGTTGACAATGAAGCCGAAAATTGCTCTTTTAATCATGGCGATGGTTATCATGGTATCAGTTGTAGCCGGAAATGTGGCATACGCTGAATCCACAAGCCGGTCGGTATACCTGACAATCACGGTCATCGGAACCCTATCCTTAAATGTAGACGAGGACTCTCTGACAACGGATTCTGGAAAGATAAATGCTGAGGCCTTCTCGGAAATGAAGGATCATAATATAGAAGTAACGAAACTCGTACGCAATAATTCTGACGTTTGGCTCTTTACAAAAACTGAATAAGTAAGAGATAGTCTTCCTCAGGTTTTCTCCCTTACCTCCTTTTCCTGGGCAGGCTATCTCTATTTTTTTATAAGCGAGAGCGCTTCCGCCCGCGTCTTGTGATTCTCCTTAAATATTCCTCTGACGGCGCTTGTAACAGTCATAATGCCCGATTTTTTTACGCCGCGCATGCTTAGGCACAAATGTTCCGCTTCTATAATCACCATCACTCCCAACGGATTCAGTTTCTTCATCAAAAGATCCGCTATTTCCGTGGTAAGCTTCTCTTGTACCTGGGGCCGTTTTGCAAATATATCAACGACGCGAACGAGCTTGCTCAAACCAGTCACTCTATTGCCTTTCGGTATATACGCTATATGCACCCTCCCTATAAAAGGTATAAGATGGTGCTCGCATACCGAATAGAGCGGTATATCCTTTAATAAAACTATCTCGTGGTGTTCTTTGTCAAAAAGGACCTCGAATTCCTTCTCCGGGTCCATCTTTATACCGGCGAATATTTCCTCGTACATTTCGGCTACTCTTTTCGGCGTATCGATAAGATCTTTTCTTTTTGTATTTTCCCCTATAGCCTCGAGGATCATCCTTACCGCTTTTTCTATCTTCTTCTTATCCATTTTTCACCCTGGTATTATATTTTTCTTATTTTCCAATGCAAAAT
>JAHIPI010000094.1 GCA_018894435.1 Candidatus Omnitrophota bacterium
GAATGTAGCCGACGTTTAAACGTCGGCTACTTTGATATATTCTCTCCCTCTCTGCCTCGAGGGCAAATGAGTGGTGGGGGGGTCTACCCCTCACCCTATACGTATCTCTGAATAAACTGTTTCATTATATACTATGTATCAGGAAGTAGCAAGCTTTTTTTTGAAATCAGAGAGGTTAGTTTTTGAGAGGTTTTTACGGGCTTTAAAAGACTTGGACATGTCCATTTTCATGTCCAAGTCTGTCCACTTTCTAGACGGACATAAAATCATAACCCATTGAAATATATACATTTACAAAATGTCCATCTCTTTTTACAGACATGCCTATTTTAGGTGAAATGTCCGTCTTAAAATGGCCTATTTTTAGGATAAATCTACCCATTCCCTCTCTTTAATAATCCTTTCCATCATCCTTTACTTCATGCAAGATCTTCTGGAGGCGGTTGATTAAAATCCCTATCGGTAATATATCTTCCCCATTTATCCCTTATATCATTATCATCCATTGGTAAGAAACCAACTCGACTTTCCGCTCCCCTTATGGCCATCTCTAAAGCGTCCGGACCGTCATTATGGTCGCTTCTCTGGTTTTATTGATAATTTTATGAATCATTTTTTTCTCGTCTTTTTTTAAGGAGACTTCCGTTAATTCAACATTAACGATATCATCAACCATCCACCCCGCAGAGGGCGCCATCATACCCTGAGGAAAACACCACTTAGACCCGTCATTCAGTAACATATTGGGAAACTTAATTGCCGTAATTCTTAAGTTTTTATATAAATTGAGATATTCCATTTTTTCGGTCAAACCTAAATACTTCATAATATCATCGGATCCTTTGATAGCATGGATGTAGATTTTCCCGCCCTTCGTTTTATTCTCTATCTTAACTATCCTATCTGAACGCACATATTCACTTCTTTCAGGCTCGGCCATTTTATCTTTGGCACTCCATTTTGAAGGAGGAGGAATTATAGCGTATAATTCTAATCTCGAATTGCCTTTCTTCAATACTATATTATTTCTTTTTGAATCGATGGATTCGATTTCCCATGTTTCATTTTGGTCAGAATATGCGGGCATTGTTCTCCTCCTTCTTTTTACAATGCTAAATCTTCTCATAATAATTCGTTTACGTTTATTCAAAGTTAAATTTTCATCCTTTCAATACTTTTTGATCGAACTATAAGTCAACGCTTTTTATATTAAAAATCCAACAACTCCGAAGGTTTTACTTTAAGAGCCTTGGCAAATCTGCCGATAGTATCAATCCTAACGGCGGGCGGATTTTTCCCCTCAATCCTCTGGATGTATTTATAGTCGATATCAGTTATATCAGCGAGAGCTTTTTGCGTAAGTCTTCGTTTCTTACGCAGGAATCTTATTTTCTTGCCCAGTTTCAATCTTAAATCTTTGCCCATACTGCCGTATTATCCTATTTAGCGGGATTCCTTCTGGTTCTCTTATGGAGATTAGTTACGCCTGAGGTATCGCCTTCTCTTCCAGTGCCTTCCTTATCGTACCATATAGCGTTCTATAATCAAGGGGCTTCTTGAACTGACCGGCTATATTCATGTCATCTAGACGTATACCGCTGTAATCAGATGGCCGCGTATTGATAAGAATAAGACTGACTTGTATCTTGCGTTCAACCAGAAGCTTCAGAATAGCTATACCCATATTATCCCGCATCTCCATATCTAAAATAATTAAAGAGGGCGACTTATTATTATCCAGAAAACCCGCCATCGCTTCAGTATTACCTACCGGATGGGTTACGACCCCGCTCAAAAGAGTAGCTATAGACGTCATTAGCGATGACATCATAAGCGTATTGTCCATAGATAGTAATATATGTTTATGCATTCCTCTTTCGGCTGTCAAATTAATTTACCTTCTTCTTCCAAAACTTCCTTTAGGGCAAGGGCGACTTTTTGATTGTATTTTTCAGGATGCGATATAAATTCTTCTACAGCTTCTTTGGGAGTAGCTGCCTTTCGATAAGGCCTGTCTATGGCAGTAAGGGCGTCATAGACATCAACTATTGCCATTAGCTGCGCCTCAAGCGAAATCCGATCGCCCTTAAGGCCTCTGGGATAGCCTGATCCGTCTAAACGCTCGTGATGGTCTCGTATGGCATCAAGAAGCCCGCGGAAATGCTCGCTTTTGCCGAGTATATCTATACTAGCTTCTGTATGCATTTCAATAATAGATCTCTCCTCATCAGTCAGCTTGCCTGGTTTTCTTAAAATGCTATCGTCAATATTGATCTTGCCTATATCATGCAAGAGAGTCATTTCTTCCAGAAGTTCCAACTTATCCTGCGGCATCTTAAGTTTTTGGCCCACCTTTTTAACCAGCTCTGCTGCTCTTTTAGCATGGCCCCCCGTAGGCGGGTCTCTTTTTTCCTGAGCTTCAACAACAGCGTACAAGGTATCAACATTCGCCTTCTTGGTCTTCTTAAGCTGCATGACGTATCTACGCAATAATTCCACAAGCCCCCTATTTTTTTGTTCGAGGACCTTTGCGGTAGGCCCGTATTCTTCGCCAATCGCCTTCTCTCCTGACGTGATATCCGGTTCGAATTCGGTGCCATCAATTTCGGGATTATATCGGCATACCTTATTGGCCCCGATTTCCTCGGCCCTCTTTGCCGCGAGTCTAGCACTTTCTATAAGTTCATCGCCTGTTTTTGGAAACGACTTAAGACTTATGGTAGATACGCCAATGGCTATAACCGGCTTAAGATGTTCTTCCATTATGCCAAAGTTGGTATTTTTTATAGTGTCCTTTAAGCTGCCTGCGATGCCAAGAGCTTGTCCAGAATCTATCTTAGGCAAAAAGATGGCAAACTCGCCTAATTCAAGATATGAAGCAAAAGATTTTTTTATTTCTTTGGCTTTAGCCTTTAGTGACACCCCGATTTTTTTGTGCATACTTTCACTTTTCTCAAAGTCTAGGTCTGAACTTATCCGTTCAATATTAACTATTTTGATTGCTAAAAGCGAGCTTTTAGGCTTAAACGGCCCTTCTTCTACCGCAGCGTTAATCGCAGGCAGAAAATACCAATAGTTATACAAGGATGTTAAGGAGTCCATATTAGCTAATGCGTTGATTTTATCCGTCACTAAACGCTCTACTTGATTTCTATAAAGCGTCATGGCAAAAAATAGCGTCGGCAGTAATACGAGAACATCGAACGGCTGCCAAACTATGCCGTATTTCATGAATAAGGAAAATACAACGCCAAGAAAAACTCCAATAACTACTAAGAGCGACAATAACCCCTTCAAGGCATCTTCAATGTGGTAAAACAATATGAAGCACAAAATATACAATAGGGCAACAACGCTGAAAGCCAATGCCGGATTTACCTCTTTTACATGATTAGATGAGATTATCGAATTGAGCACATTCGCTATTACCAGGCCGCCTGCCCTGTATCCAAAAGGCGTCTGGTGAATATCATGGAAACTTTTCCCGGTATCGCATACTAGGACAAGTTTTCCTTTAAAAGTTTTTGCCGGGAAATCTCCTTCTAAAACTTTCCATATCGGAATGTTTTTTATATCATTGAAATCGCTCACATAATTTATAAGCATGCGGTTTTTGTCGTCAACCGGCAAATTAACATCCCTGTATTTGGATTTAAACGTAACAACACGGCCCCCGTTTGTAAATGTGTCATACGGCACATCCATATAACGCAGGGCGGATTTGACTTCAAACGCGATATTTACCGGGTTTTTGTCATTATAGACAAGCGAATATATTTTAAGGCGCCTGATTAAACCGTCAGGATCCGTCACGGCCCCTGTAGCACCGTACGCTGCGCTTGCTTCGGCAAACATATTTTCAGGACCAAAATAGAGCCTCTCTCCTTCTTCCTTTCCGTAAAAGGCAAGCAACACGACATTGCCGCATCTTTTTATTGTATCCGCGAATTTTTGATCGATTTCGGTATTGCCCCAGCTTACACCGCTTTGACCGAAAAGATTAATATCAAGCACTATGACTTTAGGACCATCCTGATTAATCTTATCCAGGAGTTCGGTGAAAATTTCCCTGCTCCATGGGCGGCTTATTTTAAGGTTATAATACGAAGTTTCGTCAATGGCAACCATGACGATGTCTTTGGGCGGAAGTTTATCCTTTGCGCGGCTTTGACAATCTTGGTGCCTCAACTGGAAAAGATAGTCGGATGACTTAAGGCGCCCGCTTCTTATGATAGGAGAGTATATAAATATTCTGAAATATGCGGTAAAAAGTACAACGCCGATAAGGATAAGAAATAGAGGTCCTTTAAGCGTCGATATTATATTTTTAGTTTTCATAGGTATACCCTGCAAATAAACATCCCCTTATAATATGATTATAAGGGGATGTGGCTTTAATCGCAAGTGAAATTTATTAGTTCTACTGTTCCGGAAAGCCCTCGTTTATTATGGCGGGCGGACACCAGATACTTGCTTCGTTGTCGGTAATCTTCATTAGCCGGTTATTGCCCGCGAATTTAAACTCGAGATCCAATACCACTTTATATAGGCCCGGACGAGCAGCCCATGGAATGTAATACGTATCTTGAAGAATGATATTTGTTCCGTCACTTAGAGTTATCGGCTCGTAAGATGCGAAGTTCTCTGTTGGGCTGCCGGGCAGAATTTCACCGGTGTCGCAATATTTCTGGATGGTTGTGACGTTTAAGTTCTCGATGGTTTCAGGGGTATTGCCTTCTATATCAGTCAAGTTTGTCAGAGTGATGTCCTGATACATATTTGTGCCGATGTAGTAGGCAGGATATAGACCTTGGTCAAGGAAAATGTAATTCAGATATTCAAAGTCAACATCAAAGGGCCATATTGATGATGACATAAGATCAACTGATCCTTTATTAGGTGCTGGCGGAGGAGGATTAGTCTCCGCGGCCCATATTTTGCCACTGCCTTCGTAGTTAGGATCTGTAATTAACGGCATATCTTTTGCGGAGTGCTTTATTGATTCCCAAAGGTAGCCGTTATTCACGTCAATGTTATGTTGTCGAGCATACTGGAGTTGGAGGGCAAGCAATCCCGCTACGTGAGGAGCTGCAGCAGATGTTCCAGAGGCCAACCATACTGAATTATCAGCGCCTACTACATAAACCCGCTCCGCGGGTGCAACTATGTCCGCGCCACCATTCGACACAATATGATTTTGACCTATCCAACGGTCCAAAAGCGTTTGATCTTCAGCATGTCCGCCTGCGGAGATTACATTGTCAAACCTTGCTGGATAGTTTGAATTAATACCGCCGTCATTGCCTGAAGCAGCCACAAGAATTACTCCATTATTGTATGCATTATTACACGCGTTCTCCATCAGTGTCTTTAGTTGCTCCCAGCCAATTCCACCTTCGACACTTCCGACACTCATCGATATGATATCAGCTTTATGCGGCTCTGTACTTGCCCATTCTATGCCGGAAATAAGATTAGTCAATAAGAACCCTTGCGCATCACTCTCTCCTATCCTAACAGAATAATAACTCGCGTTATACGCAACACCAACAATCTGATTTACACCTTCGCCTACGGCGATAGAAGCAACACCAGTTCCGTGGTCTTCTGTTTGATCTAAATGAGGCATCGGATCGGTATCATTATAGACAAAGTCATACCCGCCTAAATAGTGATCATTTAAATTTTCAAGGGTATAATTTACACCCATGTCAATTATTGCTATCTTAATGCCTGTCCCGTCAAGGTTATAATTATCCCACGCAGCTTGGGAGTTTAGCCCTGCTTCCAAGTTATTCCACCTGACAGTTACAGTTCCAGTGTATGAAAGAGCCACCATTTCATCCACTTCTTCCCGCCAACCACTTAAGGTTTGAGCATAGACGTCTTTTGCAACACTAAGCTTTGAGCGATATTCACCAAGTAAGCGTCGAAATTCCGCGTAATATTCCCTCAAGAGCTTGTTGCGCTTTGCAACGAGAGTGTAATATGCGGGTGTTTTTGTCCTGCCCTTGCGTCGATAATTATCCAAGAGTTTAGCGTAGCGAATGATCGTTTTCCTTTTCATGAAAAGTTCGCGAAGTGATGTCAGGTATTCCCGGCGCATCTGTTTAATGGTAATGCGATATTCTCCTTTTATTCTTTGGAAGTATTCTTTCTTAAAACGATTGAATAGTGCAAGCTCTTCGGGATCGCGCTCTTTGCCGCCCTCAGGCAATTCCATCAGTATATCAGGGGTTACCCCTTTTATAGTTTCTTCCTGTTTGATCAATTCTATATTTTCCTGCGGGATTTCACATACAAGGGCTTTTGAAGTGCTAAATGCGCGGATTATAGTGCCGTTATATTTCTCAACCAACGAAGGATCTACTACTGCATCATCTTTAAATATTACAATTACTCTTTCTTTCCCTTGGCTTTGGAGTTCTTGAAGATATGCTTCTGTGGAAGATTGTTGGTTCTCAGCAAATGCGGACGAAGAAGCAACTAGGCATAAAAATACTATAGAAATGAAAAATCCCCTTTTTTTCATGGCCCTTTACCTCTTTTTTGTGCCGAAAACGAAGAAATGCTATAGCATCTCCCTTTCTTATGCTATAACAATGCTGCAATTAAAGTGTATCACGAGAACTTATCTCTGTCAAGGCTAAAAACGAAAAGAAAAAAAACCGCATATTTTTTAAAAAATATGCGGTTTGAGGTTAGTGAGGCATTTATATATTTTCTATTAAGGTGTTTCTCTTCCCCATCTATCAAACCCAATCCTCGCAAATTCTTCTTCGGTTACACACCTTGCTGCGCCGTCGCCCCCTACATATATTACAAAGGGATTATGCCATTTAAAAGTAGCGTCCGCAAGCGTGATATCTTCCGGATCCTTAATTCCGGCCGATTCGCTTATAAAATACAGGATACTTTCCGAAGAAGCCCCTTTAATATCCTGTAATGAAGCCGGTGTCTCGGACCACCCTGTAAAAGATGTCTCTTCTCCCCGCGGGTCATTCGGGTCAATAAGTACGCGAGGATCATCAAGGTAACCTGTCGTTACCAAATCCATTACTGCGCTAGGAAGCTGCCCGTTATGGTCGTCTGCGTACATATGGGCCGCTAGTCCTATTTCGTTGCCGAATTTCGTGGCAACGGCCCTCCTAGCGCTCTCCCTGGCACCCCTTACAGCAGGTGTTATAAGAGCTACGAGAACGCCTATTATTGCGATTACTACCAGTAATTCAACCAACGTAAAGCCTCTATTTCTCGTTTTCATTGTACTCGCCTCCTCAGGGGCCAGGGCTGGTTGATTTATACCTTTTTTGCCTGACCAATAAGTATACCTTGCGATTAAGCGTTTGTCAAGCTAGATTTTGCATACCTAACGGCGTTGATGATTGTAACTATATATATTACAACAAGTTACATTATTAAAACTTATTTTAAAAGACCATAAAAAAGTTAATCTTCTTTACCTTTATAGAGCTTATTCTCGAGTTCCCAGATCCTGGCTTTATGAATCAGGATAGACTCATAGAGTATAATCGCAAGCACTATGACATCAAAGGCATTCCACATTACGTTATAGAGGAGTAATACAAAAGAAGTTGCCACATAAATGACAATGGCCGCAAAAAGTATTAAGGCCCCGTTACCTACTGTATTTTTATAAAATAGGAGTCCTAGAATAACGCTTGCCACGAATAATATGGCAAAATGCACCCTAGTCGGTGTCTCAATAAGAAAATACGAATACACAAAAGAATTGATTATGTTTGCGAAGATCAGGCCGCCCGGTACTCTGCCTATAGGGCTATTGTGCTGATCGGGCCTGGCCTGCGAGGTAGAAGTCAAAAGCGCGATTTTGCCTTGAAGTAAATCCGTTTTAAAATCCCCTTTGAGAAACTTCCAAGCAGGGATAACAGGCATCTGATCCATAGTGTAAAGGTAATTAATGGGTATCTGGTTATGCATATTTAGCGGAACTTTTATTGAATCCTCTTTCGAGAAAAAATACATAGTGCGTGCCGATTTATTTAAAGCGAACGTCTTTGTCTGCATATCCCGATATATCAAGGCTGCCGTTATAGGAAGCGGCATCTTCTGAATTGACCACTCCGGCTCGAACGTCGGAGGGATAACTGTTCTTACCGCATCATTGCCTGAATTCGCCATGACATCGGCACGACCGTAGTCCATGCATGCCTTTATTATTTCATCATCCATTATCATGGGGCCGGTATCTTTGACCAGGTAAGCCATAAGCACATTACCGGTTTTTTTAATCGTCTCTATCAGGACGCCTCTCTGAGCGTGAGGATTCTTGGGATTAAATACAGGAGCTATATCGACCACAATAATTTTAGGCTTACATTTCGAAATACCCTCTATGGTGCCCGCCATAAATACAGGATGAGAAACAATATCCCCCTCGGTTCTTAGCAATGATTCGTCATCTACGGCAATCATAACTACTGCGCTTTCCTTAGGATAGTCTGGCCTGTAATGGGCATTGAAGGCGAGCCTTGGCTTAAAAAAGAGGTCCATGAATTTCGTCTTTGCAGATAGAAACGGCGGGATAAGAAGTTGACAAGCGACAACAAGCGCATATAGAGTTATGATTAGCAGTCCTGCCAATGCGATCTTCGTCGGAACGAAATCTTTTTTATTCAATTTATGAAAATCTAGCCTCAACCGCATGTTTACTGGCCACCCATGTAATAGTTTTAATATTTAAGGAAAGTATACCAGATAACCTATTGATTTACAAGAGGAAGTGGGAAATTGCCGATGAGCTACTGTGGGAATTTTATGGAAGCGAATAACCCTTGCCTTCGCAGGCAGGATTTTGGGAGATATAATCGACATCAAAGTCAGGGTATTCGTATAAATTGCCTGGTACGGGCGTACGTTCTTCCTGTATAGCATCACACCAGATGTCGTGGGTATTATTGTAGAAGTCGTTGCCTACGATATTTACGATCCTATTACTAAGCAATGTGCCGTCTTCATAGGTAATATGAACGCCTGAGTCAGATGAATCGGTTATAATGTTGTCTTGGATAAGCGGATTCTCCTTGTGCATTCGCAGTAATATGCCGCAATCATTCGCTACAAAAGTATTGTTCCTAATCTGACCTAAGATTTGTCCGCCGAAGGCCTGTGAGAAGAGATTTACGCCTACATCAGTATTCATAATGAGGTTGTTTTCTATCGTCGGATATTTATCGCTACTTTCATACATATTCCATACCTGGATACCTTTTCCAAAAGTTTCTGCAAAGATATCCGGATTAGGTTTTATAATACAGCTTATAACGCTTACTTCAGAATCTATCACAGTAATACCGGCATCTGTCAACAGCTTCAAATCAAAATAGTGATCACTAGAGTAATTGATCTGGGCCCCTTCGTTATAAAGGATGCTAACATCTCTTATTGTGGCACTTGTTTCGGTAAGAGTTATATTACCTTTTATTATGGTTGTAAGCCTGTCTTCGCCTCTTATTATAATACCGGCCCTCTCTTCCGGTATTATAAGGTCTCCCACGTACTCCCCTGAATAGACATATATCACATAACCTGTCGGAGCATTGTTAATGCCTTCTTGAATTGTAGCGTAGTCTGGATTCGGACCTCCTATTTTGACGACAGTGTCATCTTCCACTGTAACGATAAGCTCATCTATAGCCGGGCCATTTCCTCCAAGATCCCATACTGATAAGGTAACTGTATATACTCCTGATGCCGCATAAACATGCGACACTTGCGCTCCATCTTGTTCGGGTGAACCATCACCAAAGTTCCATCTGTAAATTGCTATTCCGCTATTATCATGCGAAAGCGATCCGTCAAAATATACCGTATCGTCTTTAAATACTGTTTGATCGGATCCAGCATAAGCGGTAGGAAATTCTGGATCTAAGGCAACAGCTACAACGATTGCCTCACTCTCGTTATAATCCTTATCCTGGGCCGACAGCACTACAATATTGGAGCCTGTTGCCAATGGATAATTATAAGACCAGTTTGTTTCTTCGTTAAGTGGTATCACTTCTGCACCGTTTATCACGATAGACGTTCCTGAAGCCTTGTCACCCGATAATGCAATAGGTGTAGCGTTAGTAACCTCTGGTACTTGATTTAACGTTGGCGTAATTGACGTACTATAGTTAACAAATGCAATATTATCTATATAAATCGTTCCTGACATAGGCACATTAAAAACAAACTTAACTTCCACAAGATTAGTTAAATCTAAATTCATGTTTTTATTTTTAAAATCTAAAAGCGGGATATTGACTCTTTGCCAATTTGTTGATACCGTAATATAGCTCTCTAAGTCCAATTGGCAGCTAGTGCCGCCGGAATCATTATGTTCTTTTAATCCTATATCAGGTCGTTCTCCGCCAACAGCGCCTTTTATATAAAAAGTAAGCGTATCCTCGGATGAAACGTTGACACCATTTAATGCAGCAGTCCACCCGCACCAGGCACCTGACGGCACATTATACGTAATGTAAAGGCTTTTTCCCGAGCCGCCAAAAGGATTGGTAGTCTCATAACCCGGAGTTATGCTGGCGCCAGAACCCCATACATAATTAGGGCCTGAAAGGGCATTCGTTGCTATATTATCGTTGAAATTATCGACATAAAGAGAAGCGGGCTTCTCATCTAATGTAACGCTATCAATATAAATAACTCCAGTTCCACTGCCGATTGTCTGCTCAAATATTAGCGAGAGATTACTCAGTTTATCCCAATCAGTAACGGCCCTAAATGCGGCAAACGGTATTGATACCTTTTGCCATTCAGTAGTTACACCGCGCAATAGATAATCGGTTATCATAATCTTTGTCTCGTGCGAGGCAAAATCTTTTAAGCCCACTTTAAATATCTCGCCGCCTGTCTGGCCTTTGACCCAAAAACTCAATGTACTGTATTTTCTTGCGTCAAGATTCTGAAGCGCGCAGTTAAAGGAGCCATACGAACCTACCCCTGTGATATTGTACGCTATCTTCACTGAATATCCGGACCCACCCAGTACATTGGCCGGATTCTCGTTATAATAACTGCGTGAGCAAGTCGCGCCTGTAGTTGCATAGGTACTTGTTGCGCCTCCCACTATATTCGGGTCGGTTCCATCATTAAAGTCGTCAATTAAGAAATCTTTTACCCATTTGTCCTTTAGGTCGTAATATGCTTGGCGAGGCTCCATTATGTTTAAATTCGGATAAGGACCATTATCAACAGGGCGCATAATGCCCCACCATTCTTCATTCGAGAAGCCGTCAGGGTGGGCTTCATCTTCATAGCCTCCATAATCATGGCTATCCGGCGCACTGCCTAAATCATCGTCCTTCCACCACTCATCAGAGTATTCCATAATAGTCCCGCCTATACAAAAATTCAAATTCGCCGCGATCTCATTCCATAAATTGACCGCGCAACTTGCCTGTGTATTTTCGTATTCCGTTGAAGCAATATTGTCCCATGCATCTATGCCATACTCGGATATTAGAAGGGGTTTTATGCTTCTAAATTGATAATCTATGAATAAGTCGCCAAATGAAGAGCCCCGATAGGTATTAGCAGCCCAGATATCAAGGTAATTCATGGCAGTATCCTCGGCCCTTACCGATTCATCGCCTATGTATAGCAAATCTCTACTGGGGAACATAACAGGATGGTAAGTTGGCCCTTCTATCTCATAGGCTTTACGCGCCATTTCGTTTATCAGGGTATATAGACCTTTCATAACTCCGGCATACCAGTAATTGTCTTCATTCCCTATAGCCCAAGCCAAAACAGCCGGATGATCCTTATATGTTTGCACATATTGAGCAAACTCGGCTATCGCCTGCCTTCTATTTTCAGGAATTGAGTAATCTTTCGTATAATCAAGCCATATACCCATTATGACATAGACGGGGCTTGTACCATTATTATAGGAGGCATCCAAAAAGGCCCTGTTCGTTACTTTGCCCCACGTCCTGATTGTGTTACAGCCCATGTTGCGTAAATACGCAAAGTCTCTACTCCACATATCTCTATTGTAAGGCGTGTCGGCAAAGACATCCATGTATGGCGATCCGTCGCCTTTATCGTATGGGTAGTATCCTATAGGAGTCGGCTGATAGCCTACGCCCCGTACTGTGAATAACTTGCCGCGTACTAACAGGTTTTGTCCTATAGTGCGTACCGGACCTATGCTCGGCTCTTTAAATAACTTATTTGAGAACTCAATATTATCTATGTAAATGGTACCTTCCATAGTCTTCCATTCGAAGACTATCTCTAATCTCTCGAGGTTGGATAGATCGAGTCCCTGCTTCGCAAAATCATTCAAGGCAATCTTCACATAGTGCCAATCATTTTCTAACGTGAGGTAGTCCCTTATGTCAACGCACACTCTTTTTGAACCATCGCTTAAATAGACATTAAAATATTCGCCTCCTACCAATCCTTTTGCGTAGAAACCAAGCATGTTTAGATTAGAGGCATCTATTCCACCAAGCGTAAGTATCCATCCGCAGCTAGTGTCCGGAGTAACACCGTCATATGTAATCTTTAAGCTGTAGCCGTCTCCACCGTAAGCGCCATCAGATATATAGCCTGCCTGTATAGCAGCCCCATTAGCAAATGACCAATATGGGCTTCCAGGTGTATTAAGCGGCATTGCCGCATCAAAATTATCAATAGGTATATAACCCGATACAAATCTTATATTGTCGATATAGATACGGCCCTGGCCGCTTCCAATCATACCTTCAAAGGTTATGACGAAACTATCCATCTCATTCCATGTTACTATTCCTTTAAAATCACTCAATGGAATAGTTACTTTTTGCCAAGATGTCGTTATACCATCAGGAAGATAATTTGCTATATCGAGTTTGCTTTCGTTTCCGTGGAAGTCTTTTAGATAGAAGGTGAATTTTTCGCCACCGGCGGCACCTCTTATCCAAAATTCCAGCGTATTGTACATCGAAAGATCCATATTATTGAAAGCGGTCCAATAACCCGCAAAACTACTGCCATAGAGGACATCATAATCTAATTGCATTGAATAGCCCCACCCTCCAAGCACTATACCAGGATTATCAATATAAGTTGTCATGCAGGAACTCCCATCCTGAGAGTCAAACACGCCCATATCACCGCCTAAAAGATTCGGTTTTGTGCCGTCATTAAAATCATCTACATGTAACTCGTTAGGCGTCACACGAAGCTCAAAATGCGTA
>JAHIPI010000095.1 GCA_018894435.1 Candidatus Omnitrophota bacterium
CCCATGGCTTTACAACTGCGATATTTGCAAACACTTGTTGAGATAGGAAAAGAAAATAATACAACAACACTTTTTCCAATACCAATAGATATTTTTAAAGCTTTTACTGAAAAAAAATAATATATTTTATTAAGTATCAATTAAGAAGTTCCCCATCGGCTCATAGGAGAGGGACCCTTAATATTTTTTGCCCCGTTTTCAACCAGATAGCGCCAGGGGTATCTATAAGTAAATACAAGGGGGATAGTAAGACGCTCTTGAGAGTCTGTTATTAAACAAGAGGTTCGAAAACAAATACGGATATTAAAGCAGGGTAAGTATGAAGCGAGTAAAAAAGTGGTCTGACCGGGTGACAAAGTTCAGCAATGCTCTTGATTTAGAACAGGGTGTTTTTACCTGGAAAGATCCGCGCAAGATCGCAGCCTCATTAAAGCGATCAGCAGAGACAAGCATGCGGCGAAAAAGTAGTCCTTTTGCATCCGCAATGTCAATGCTGTCTTTTTATATCAATCGTGCCGGAAAGAACATTGACCCTCTTCAGAAACGTATCCTGATGCAGACGAAGCAGGAGCTGAGAAAATTATTCAACCGGCCCGTAATTTAACAAATAAAGGGCACGGTTCTATTTTCCGTCCCCTAAGAATTGCGGTAGTTTTTTGGCCTTCGACTTCGCTCAGGCCGAGAAAAAGATAGCGCTAGGCGGGGCGCGGGGTGGGAACGCGCATGTATGCCCGAAGTACAAATGAATACTGATTACGAAGCTATAGCCCGAATCACCAAGCTTTTAAAGAATTGCAAAAGTATCCTGTTTATTACCGGAGCCGGGATTTCCGCGGATTCGGGCTTACCGACATATCGGGGAATCGGCGGGCTGTATAATGACAAGTTAACCGAAGATGGCATCCCGGTAGAAATGGCCCTGGCAGGAGAAACCTTAGAGAAGCGGCCGCAAGTGACCTGGAAATACCTTTCGCAGATAGAAAAGAACTGCCGGAATGCCAGGTTTAACCGGGGACACGAGGTTATTGCGGAGATGGAAAAGCATTTTGAGCGCGTATGGGTGTTGACGCAGAATATCGACGGATTCCATCATGCTGCCGGATCGCGCAATATAATTGATATTCACGGAAATATGCATAAATTAGTTTGTACACGTTGTGGGTGGCGAGACGTAGTTAAAGATTACAGCGAAATAAATATCCCGCCGCTTTGTCCGAAATGCGGTAGAATAGCCAGGCCGGAAGTGGTTTTCTTCGGAGAAATGCTTCCGGAAGATAGGGTGGCGGTACTTGAGCGGGAATTAACGCGGGGATTTGATATTTACTTTTCGATAGGCACGACCAGCGTTTTTCCGTACATTCGGCAGCCGATGGTAGCAGCGAAGCATCTAGGCCGGTTTACGATTGAAATCAATCCCCAAGATACCGAGATATCTGATTTGGTGGATATTAAGCTGCGTATGCGCGCGGCAGAAGCGCTGGATGCGATATGGAAGGAGTATAACTAAGCGGCCGCCAAGCGACCCCGAGCCCCAGCGAGGGGAGGGGTAGCATGGGAGCTACGGGGGCGCCCCCAAGGGCGCGGTGCATTTTAAGTTATTTCCTTAGAGACCAGCTTTACCCCATACTTAGACAAAAACGGAAAGACGAGGGTTTCAGAGAGACACCTTGCCTAAAAAGATAGGCAAGTGTCCCGCCTTCTGCGGGAGTTTCAGGTGGGCGCGGTTAGGTTTCTTGTGGGGAGAAAAATTCGGCGAAATTAGGTCTTTAAGCGATAGCGTTTTCAGGGTTTAGGTACCTTAATCCTTCCTTATATATATGCCCTGGCATTTTAAAGCTATGCCTCAATTATTGTTTCTATTTATATTCTTCGTTGCGACCCTCCTATTTTTAAGATACTTCGAGAATCACGCAATCTTTTATCCCGCTAGACAAATAGAGTTTCTTCCCCGAGATAGCGGCTTGGATTTTGAGGATGTATTTTTTAAAACCAGGGACAATATAGAACTCAATGCTTGGTTTATTCCTTCGCCAAAAGCGAGGTTTACCATACTCTTCTGCCACGGAAATGCCGGCAACATCAGCCATCGACTTGAGAAGATACTTTTTTTCCATAGCTTGGGATGTAATGTTTTCATATTTGACTATCGTGGATACGGCTTAAGTAAAGGCAGACCCTCTGAGAAAGGTTTGTATCTCGATACCCAGGCAGCTTTTGATTATTTGTTATCTCGCGGGATAAGCCAAGAGCAGATTATCGGGTACGGGGAGTCCATTGGCAGTGCGGCAATCATCGACCTTGCCTCCATACGCCCTATGCGTGCGTTGATTACAGAGGGCGCTTTCTCAAACGGTAAGGATATGGCAAGATACGCCTTCCCTTTTCTTCCTTACTGGATATTCTCCCTGCGCCTTGATTCTGAGAACAAGATAAGGTCCGTAAAAATAACCAAGCTTATGATACACAGTCTCAATGATGAAATTGTTCCCTTTAAACTGGGCAAAAAGCTTTACGATGCCGCGCCGGCACCAAAGGAGTTATTTGAAATTCGCGGGGGACATAATAGCTGCTTTTTTGATTCGCAGAATATCCTTAAAGAGAGGATGGGCGATTTTCTGGATAAGCTGATAAAATGATTTCATATAGCAAAATCGGCTACATTATTTTTATAGCAACTCTGCTTTTTATTGGTAAGGAGGATTTGAGTATGGCAAAGGCAAAAGAAATTCAATTACCGCAACCTATAACTAAAGGAATAATCTCCCTTGAAGAAGCGATTGCCAAAAGGCGTTCTCAGAGGTCCTTTAGCAAGAAAGAATTGACCTTATATCAGATTAGCCAATTACTCTGGGCAGCGCAAGGCATTACGGAAAGAAGGGGAGGTCATAGCTTGCGCAACGCTCCTTCTGCAGGTGCTTTATACCCAATGGAGATTTACGCACTTACCAAAGACGGCGTGTATCATTACCTTCCCGAGAGACATGCGCTTGAGGTTTTAAGCGAGGGTGATTTACGAGGCGATTTGTGTAACGCTAGCTTAGGTCAGAGTTCAGTTAGCGACGCTCCATTAGATATCGTCATCTGCGCAGTCTATGATAAGGTTACCTTTAAGTATGGGGAGCGCGGGAAGAGATACGCTGATATTGAGACGGGTCACATTGCCCAGAATATCCATTTGCAAGCAGTCGCGTTAGGCCTGGTTTCCGTCCCCATAGGTGCTTTTAGCGACGAGGAAGTAAAAAGCATATTAAATCTACCCGCAGATCACGTGCCTTTATATATTATTCCTGTCGGCCATAGCCATCCTTGATTCCAATAAACTTAAGATAGGATATGTCCCTTTAGTTTCTACCTGCAAATTCGCCACCGAAAAGTTACAGCGATTATCTTGAATAATACAGGACAAAAAGGACAAATTTTGCTCTCACCAGCCCAGTAATCAGCTATAAAATCCCTCTCTAAACCAAATAATTCTTGCCATAATAGGGTAACGCCTATATAATTAGGCTAATAAATTCAGAGAGGTTTCCCCTCGGCTTAACGATGAGGGACCCCAATTTTTGCCTTTCGGCAAAAATTGGCCCTGTGCTATTACCTTTATAGGGCCTCAACTGATTAAACCCGTAACATCCGTTACGGGCTTTTTATTATCTCGGGTATTAAACAACGCTATTTCAA
>JAHIPI010000096.1 GCA_018894435.1 Candidatus Omnitrophota bacterium
ATGACCAGATTGATGTCCGATAATCGCACCTGTCCCAGCTCCAATCAAACCGCCAAGTCCAGCCCCCTTCTGTGTCCCTGTGCATCCGGAAAAAACTACTAACGCCATGACTAAAAAAACTATCGATCTCTTCATGTCTTGATCTCCTTCCTAATTCAGATATTTACTCAACGCCGCCCATGTCTTCTTGCCAACAATTCCGTCGGATTTCAGCCCATTCTTCTTCTGAAACTCTTTGATTGCATCTTTTGTATTCTTACCTATTTTGCCGTCAACCGGCCCATTATAAAACCCTGCCTTTTTGAGAGCGATTTGAATTCTCTTTGGCGTAGACTCAGAAGCAACTGTTTCTTTTTTGGTTGTAACAATCTTTTTTTCAGGATAAATCTCCGCCATGACAATCTTGCTCGACTTGCTTCGGACTAATCCCATCTCACCCTCTAATTCATATATCTTTCTGTCTTTCTGCTGTAACTCTTTCTCCAGCTGGCCTATTCTCATTTCAAGCTGCTGAGTTTTGATAGTTGTTGCATCCCTCCTGGTTGTCGCACACCCAGTCAAACTTAAAACCAATATCATGCATAATAAAATCTTAAACAATCGCATATCGCTTCTCCTCCTATTTCGTTGTAAAATATTTGCTTAGCGCTTCGAGTGTTTTTGAATCAATGGTTCCATTGCCAGATAAACCTTTGGCAGATTGAAAATCCATTATTGCCTTCTTTGTCTTCGATCCTATCTTCCCGTCAATAGGTCCCGGATCAAACCCAGAATTCTTCAGTGCCTGCTGGAGTTCCTTTGTGCCTTCTAACGTCGATGAATAATACCCCAGAGAATCGCTCTTTTTATTGACCTTCGCTCTTGTCTTAATTATATTCTTATAACTACCTAACTTTTTCCATGTCTCTGTACCGATAAATCCTGTTATCTTTAAACCATTATCCCTCTGGAAATTTTTAATAGCCTTTCTGGTATCACGCTGCATTTTTCCGTCAATCGGCCCGGGATTAAATCCCGCGTTCATTAAGTAGCCCTGCGCCTCTTTAATCCTGTGGTTATATCCGTCTAAGAATCCAAAAATCTCTTTTTCTTCCTTAGCCTCTTTCTGGTGGCCAAAGCTAACGAAAGTACAACCGGGAAATAAAAATACCGTGATTAATACGCTTAGAATACATGTGGAAATGTCTTTAAAAATTCTTCTCTTAATCATCTTTCTTCACCTCCACTTGCCCACCTCCTAAAACTTTGTTTATCTTGCTTATCAATATATCTATCCCTTGTGACTTATCATAGTAATCTGCGGCTTCCGCAATAAGGCGTTCCTGTTCATCTAAAGGATAAACGCTTGTTACGATTACTTTGACCCTTTTATGAAATAACTGCATAACTTCGTATAATATACTGCCGTCGACTTCTGGCATCTTGATATCAAGCAAAACAAGGTCTACTTTTTCCCTGACCAGCGCTTCGCTTGCCTCCATGGCATTAGATCTCTCGATAACTTCAAACCCTTCCCCTATTAATAATCCACTGTAAATTTTTCTTATTTTCTTTTCGTCATCAACTATAAGTATTTTTTTCATGGTTTCCTCCTGGTAAAAATTCTTCTTTCTATCAGCCAAAGTATAGCAAATTGAAGATTAAAAGAAGATTAAAAGAAGATTAAAATTTTCTAACCTAGGTCGAGCAATATGAGGAAATTATTGCTGCGAAAGGGGGATTGTTACGATAAAACTTGAGCCTTTATTGAGCTGGCTTGTTACATGGATATCGCCATGATGCATCTTGACTATAGATTGAACTATGCTTAAACCAAGTCCGGAACCATATTCTATATTTTTGTCTATCCTGTCTACGCGGTAAAACCTATTAAATATCTTTGATATGTCCTCATCCGGTATTCCGATTCCTGTATCTGAAATAGAAACTATGGTTTTTCTGTCTCTCTTTTTTAATGTAATATCTATTTTACCATTTTTAGACGTAAATTTTATAGCATTATCTATAAGGTTAAAAAATAATCTTCTTAAGTGGGACCTTTCGCCGTTGATACTACACTGATCATCCGAAATATCCAGTGTAACTGTAATATCTTTCTGAGAAGCCAATACCTTGCTCTGTTCGTATATATCTTTCAATAATTCAACTAAATCAAACCTTTTGAATTTTAAAACCTCATGTCTGTAGTCTAATCTCGTCAATAAAAGCAGGTCATTGATAATCTTTAACATCCTTTCGACCTCTTCTAAATTCACCTTATTCAGTCTCTTGTATTCTTCGATATTCCTTTCCTTTCTCATACTAACTTCGGTTTCACCCTTTATTATGGCAAGAGGGGTCTTCAATTCATGTGCGACATGAGAACTGAATTCAGCTATATATTTAAAAGACTCTTCCAGGCGTGATATCATATCGTTAAATGCGTCGACTAAGTATTTCATTTCTTCATCCACGTGCTCTGCCTTGACCCTTATGCTCAAGTCTTCATGGGTGATATTAGTGGCTATTTTTGTAATCTCTACCACGGGATCAAGAATCCTTCTTGCAAAAAGCCTGCCGAAAAAACTGGCAAACAGTAATATAATAGGGATACTAATAACAATGTGTGATAGCCGAAGCTGCAAAAGGTGGATAACAGGCTTTAATGAAGTTGCGATCTGAATTATATAATAGCCTCCGCCTTTAAAGGAAACAGGGAGGTTAATAAGTCTTAAATTACGTTTTTCATATCTTATGGTTTTAAATAATGTTTTATTTTCCTGCGTAGGTTTTATATTAAAAGGGGTAAGCTCTTTGCCTGAACATACAATAGGCCGCCCTTTGGAATCCAAAAAATTGATATAATCTTCCTTTAAATCAAACTTGTCGACCATCTTGAGCCATAACTGTTCAAGGTCATGTATCTTATCCTGTTCAGGATGTTCGCCTTCAAGACGGATTACTCTCTTAACAGCAAAAATAAAAGACCCCTGGCTATAGTCAAGCACGTAAAGATATGAGCTTATAGTACTGGCCATCTCTGAAGCCTTTATATTGAGTTCATTGTCAATTTCGTCATATAGGGTATAGTACAAGCTGAGATAAAGAAAGGCGCTATAGACAACTAATATTAGTCCTAGAATAGCCGTATACAAAACGCTGATCTTAAATCTAACAGAGTTAAATTTTATCATCCTGAACTCTCTTTCAAGATATAGCCTGTGCCACGCATGGTATATATGAGCTGCTTTCTAAAGTCTTTG